>DAIQOU010000345.1:0-5405 GCA_036787725.1 Bacteroidales bacterium | reverse complement strand
CTATTTCGGGTCCGGACTTCAAAGCCGAAGTGGTTGCAGCCTCACTCATTGAACAAGGATATGGAGAAGAAATGATCTCCATTATCCGTGAAGGAGCTTTCCGGAGGGGATTTTCCGGTGATATTGAAGAGATAAAATCGGAATATGCATCCTATGACCTCCAAGAACACCTTTACATTCACACCAATCGGGAAGGGGTCTATGACATGCTTCCGCAAGGTATTTTTCATCATCCCTCTTACAGTAAAAAGGCCGATAAAGATAAGGATGAAGCATTGGATGAAATCAAGATCCGACGGGAAGAAGAATTTTTTGCACGCCGATTTTTCCACCCTTTCGAGACCGTCTCCGATGAAATACTTATTCAAGCCCGATTGTATGAACTCCGGTTTCATAAACGACTCGGCAGATCGGACTTCATTGATCTGTTTATTCCCTATTGGCCGATTCTGAAATTACTGGAACGAAAACAAGCCAACTATTTCATGTATATTCTACCCATTCTGTATCATGTCAGAAATCGACAAGAAGAAACGGAAGAAGCACTCTCGTTCATTTTGGATGCGCCGGTACAAATTACAACTATCAAATTACCGGCAAAGCAAGCCGACCGGTATTTTGAATCTTTTGTAGGCAAAAACGAAATGGGAATCGATTTTGTATTGGGCAATTCGTTTGATGACGGAGAATATGACCTGAAACTCACCGTCGGGCCGATTTCCGCCCGGAAAATGATCGATTTCATCGAAACCGGGAAAGGATACCGATTGTTGGAATTATTGTGCGACCTTTTTCTCCCGGTCGGCGCTTTTGTAGTGAAAGAATTCAAGATACTGCCCGAAGATTCGGCATTCATTTTGTCTGATGAACAACATACCACTTTTTTAGGAGTAAATTCATTTATATAATTTATGGGATCCGCGTTTTTTCCTCACTACCCATCCGGAACAAACAGGAGGCAGCATCAACGATGACACCCCTCCTGTATTATTCAGTTGGAAAATCCATTAAAACTTATATCCCACAGACAAGCTCCAATTGTAATTGCGCCAATCCTTGCTCTTTTTCACCTCTCCGTCATAGGAATATTGATATTTTACTTTATTGAGCGAACGAATTCCGGACTCATAATTCAGATTAAGAATAAATCGTTTGTATTCGGCTCCAACACCTCCGACCCACCCCCAATCAAATTGCTCAAAATTGTCATCCCAATCATTACCCCAATCTCCTTTATAATATACCTGATGAGATCCTTCCGAATCGGTAAGAACTCCGTCCTGTTCATATTTTGATTTAGAATATACCCCTCCGGAAATATACCCTCCGGCATTCAAGGTCAGATTAATTTTATCGGACACCGGAATACGGAATCCCAATAACAACGGTAATTGCACATATCCGAAAGAGTTGCGATTTTTATATTTCCCGGTAAATGTTACCAATTCATCTTTGATATAATCGTAATACCAAGGCTCATTAGTATATTGATTATTACTTCGGGCTCCTTTCATTGTATAATCCAATCCGGTACGCAAATAAAAACGCCGGGAGAGATTAATATCCATCACGATACCGATATTGGGTCCCCAAATAGGATCACAATTGTCCAAAGAAGATCCGGAGTAATTAATCCCGGCTTTTACACCCAATTCTACACTTGCACGTTGTGCATATAAATGGACGTTATTACTTAAAAACAAAACAGAAACGATACAAACAATAATACTCTTTTTCATTTTTCACTTCATTTATTTAGTATGTTACTTTCTGATATCCAACAAAGGAATGTCATTACAAGCGCCAAGCACTCCCAATCCATTCAACACATTTGAAAAAACAACTGCCGGCTCGGTCATGTCATCTCCTACCAGAAATTGATATCGTTGCAATGAGTTATAATATTTATACAAATCTTCGGAAATACTTTGAATGCTCAATGTCAAATATTTCCATGTATACATATCGTAATATAAATAATCCGGATAATCTACATAAAAATCGAGGTCATATTCTTCTCCGTCAAAAAACGTATCATTAAATGTCCCCAAATAATTTCGTTGGAAAGTAATAAATTCGTATTCATCATCTTGAATATGAGTCGGATTTCCATTATTCAAAACCGGATCTTCCGAATAAAACTTACTTGAATAATGGGTATAGCCTTCCTCCCAACTGCCGGAATACTCATAATGAGAAACCATACTCAAAGCCAATCGATAGTAGTTTTTTTCTCCGGGCTTATCTTTAATTCGTATAATGAACCTTAAAAAATCTTTTAAGGATCCGTTAACGACCTTTTGAAAAGGAATCGTATCAAACGAAAGCACTTCGGGAGGAGAAGGAATAACCACAGAAGCCTTTATCAGCCTTCCTCCATGAGAAACTTCCATTGAAAGAGAATCTTTCGGTTTGAACGGTTCCGCCCAAATAAAGGCATCTTTGGAATCATCATAATTCAAGACCAACGATTGATTATTTACGGAAAACTTTACCAATGCATTTTTCAATGATTTATAAGGTTGTGATGAAGTCCCGGAATCCGGTCTAAATACGGCACGACTCTCTGTAATATAAAATCCGGAAGTATCACTTCCTGCAGTTACTACGCCGTTCAATACCAAACGAGGACTAATATCGATATTATCGATACCGATCTCTGCCTCACAAGAACAAAAAACAATACAAACAAAAAACAACCATTTAACTATTATCATCTTATACATAGTCACTTAAATTTATAGGTAAATGAAACGGAAGGAACGATACGAAACAAGGAACTTTTATACAATGTATTTCTACCGGTCTTTTCACTATGGCCCTGATAAATTATAAAGGGGTTAAGCCGATTATACACATTATATATTGAAAAACTCCACATTTTTCGATCGGAACGCCGATAATTAAGATTAAGATCCAGGTGATGATTAGCCGGAAGGCGATAATTATTCCGTTTTTCCATATGGCTGATCGATCCCGAAGAACCGTAATCCCATGAATTTTGCACTCCCGGATCCGGAAGAGATTGATATTCTTCTATCGGTAAAGTAGCATTATTTCCCGTTGCATACATCCACGAGGATGATAATTCGATTTTAGGATTTATTCGGTAAGAAAGTAAAATACTTATATCATGGCGGCGGTCGTATTTCGCAAAGAACCGTTTTCCGTTATTTATTGTTTCAAATTGTCGATCGTTCCATGCCAACGCATACCCTGCCCATCCGGTAATCTTTCCCAATGTTTTCCGGGCAAACAGTTCTATTCCGTAAGCTCTTCCTTTTCCGGCTTCCACTTGACTTTCCCATCCTTCATAGGAATCTTTCCAAGAGGTTCCGTCTTTGTATTCCAATACATTATTCATTTTTTTATAAAATGCTTCCAATGAAAAATAATACCTGGTCAATTCACTGTATCCGCCGACCGTAAATTGATCGGATTCCATTGGTTTTAATTCTTTTGTGATGGGTACCCACAAATCATTTGGTTGACTCAATGCGTTGGAAGAAAGCAAATTCACATACTGGTTCATTCGGGTATAGGATGCTTTTACGGCTAAACGATGATTTATTTCATATCCTAACGAAATACGAGGTTGGAAGTTTTTATATGTTTTTCCCTGAACATTAAACAACGAAAAATGAGCTCCGGTATTGGCTTTCAATTTATTGAATACAGGGAATTCATCTTCCACATATAAAGCAAATTCTTTTCCAAGGATACGATCGTTAAGGTAATGGTTGGTTTTATTAAGTTGTATCACTCCTTCTTCAATTTCCTTTTCTTTTGTTCCCCGCACTTCTGGATTGAATTGATGATGCATAAAACTTCCGCCGAACCGAATCTTGTGTTTTTCATCAGGAGCATATTCAAAATCGGAAGAAATGCTCCGATCTTTAATCCCCGAATTTTGGAATACCTTATAATAGCTGTTTGTATCGTGATTTCCATACTCCTCATACGAACTGTAATCAAATAAATATCGATTATAAGCGATCGTTGAATTTACAAATAATTTATTACTGAAGACATAATTCCAACGTAAAGAAGCGACTGTATTTCCCCATCCGTAATGCAGTTTTCCCTTCTCGTAAAAAGTATTTCCCTGCCAATATTCGGAAGTCGCTTTTTTATCTACCTCTACCTTATCTTCTCCACTATAAAAACTGAGATATATTCTGCTTTTATCGGAAAACCGGTGGTTTATCTTCGCATTCAAATCATAGATGTAAAGGATCGGGACCGGTTCATCCGTAAATAACTTCCCCAGGCGAAGAAAAGCATCCATATAAGAACGCCTTGCCGATATATTAAAAGATGTCCTGCCTTTCACCAAAGGCCCTTCGAAATTAAAACGGCTTGATAAAAGACCGACATTGATTGTTCCTTTATATTGATAGAGGTCCCCGTCTTTAAGCCTTACATCCACCACCGAAGAAAGCCTCCCTCCAAAACGTGCCGGGAAACTTCCTTTATGAAAAGAAACATTTTTAACAGCATCCCCATTAAAAATAGAAAACAATCCGTAAACATGTCCGGTATTATAAACGGGAATTCCATCCAGCAGCACCAGGTTTTGATCTCCTCCTCCTCCCCTTACATACATCCCGGCGGTTCCCTCCACTCCCGATTGAACTCCGGGTATATAAGTCAACGACTTCAACACATCCGTTTCTCCAAATAAAGCAGGTACGGATTTAATGGTTGCCGCATCCAGTTCGATCGAACTCCCCGAAGGTGAAAAAGACTTTTTATTGGTAATGACGACTTCCGCAAGTTCATGTCCGGGATACAATTTAAAATTCATCACCGTATCACCGGTGAGATAAAACTCCCGAATTTCAGATTTATATCCGATATAAGATATTCTTAATTTAGCCGGACCGGGAGGCAGTTGTAAAGTATAATATCCGTAAGAATTGGCTATTTTTCCCATCCTTGTGTTCAAGTCGCTTATCGACGCACCGATAAGGGTTTCGCCCGATTCCCGATCCGTTACATAACCGGATAACGTAATCCGTGCGGATTTTGACTGTTGAAACAACAATATATGTTTTCCGGAAATCTTCCATCGGATATCCGTTTTATCAAAAACCGATTCCAATACAGCCGCCAGATCTTTTCCTTTAAGCACCACACTTTTTTGTGCATTTACATCTATTTTTTCATTATATACAAAAGAATAGCCCGTTTGTTTTTCTATTTCCTTCATAATATCTCTCAATGTTACCCGGTGCATTTCCAATGTAATCCGGGAGGAAGTCTGACTTTTCATCGTTTGTTGAAAACAAACAGAAAAAAGGACAAGCGAAATAACTGTTCTGATCATGTCAGGTGAATAATCGTTTTTACTATTAAATAAAATGAAAAAAATCCGGATTTTCAGTTGTATTAATAAAGAGAGC
>DAIQOU010000344.1:0-5406 GCA_036787725.1 Bacteroidales bacterium | reverse complement strand
AGCAACACATAAGGATCGGAGCCTTTCGAGACGATCCGGATCGTTTTTTCTCCGTACAGTTTTTGGTAGAAGCTTTTATATCGTTGTTTTATTCTTTTGAATTGGAATAATATAAGGGGAAGAAGGTATAAACTTACCATAAAGAGAAACGGATTGTCTTTGAATGCCGGTCCGATTTGTCCGTGCAGCAGGTGGTGAATCATACGTTGTAAGCCGCATAAAGGGCATTCCAATCCCGTGAGAAAATGTAATGGACAATCCGGAAAAAACCAATATTCGGAGGGATCGAATAAGAAATAAAAAATCACCGCACAGCCCAAGGCTGTTACGGTGATCACGCGTTTTAAACTCTTATTACAATGGAGATGAGGGTTACTCATACTCATTTATGATATTTTTGACTTGAAAATCATCGTCTGCTGCATTTGCACCGGTTGTTCCGGTAATTCTTCGATAGACCATGGCCAACGATACATATATAATCGGATAGGCAAGAATAATTCCGATTCCGCAACAAAGCAATCCCAAGAAAGCTATCAATGCCAGAATGAGGTCAAAAATAAATAAATCCATTTCGATTCCTTTGGTGATGTTCCAACTTCCGGAAAGCGCTTCTATCGCATTGCTGTCTTTATCTATAATGAAAAATATAAAGAATTGAAAACGAATTGCCAGATAAATTCCCGGAATAATACATAATACGAATCCGATAGAAACAATGATTCCCAACAAAAGGCCGGCCAAAAAGGCATTCAATATCTTCCCAAAAGGAATACGAAAATCGGAAAATTCCGGGATCTTTCCATCTACAGCTTTCAATGACATGGTATTTATCCCAACCTGATAGTATAAAGCAACCACCATCATACCGAGATAGGCTGCCAGAAACATAACTCCCATTCCCGCAGCCATTCCTGCTATGGCAGCCTCACTATTTGTTGAACTGAGGAATCCTGCACCGATCATGGGGATATACATTAAGCAATAAAGTACGGAAACTGCGGCAATGTAAATGACTCCGGGTATGATCAAAGGGCCGATATTTTTTTTAACGATCTCCCAAGCTCCATTTATAATTTCACTAATAGAAAAGTTAACACTCATCGTTTTTATCTTAATAAATTAATAAAGCAACGAAAATAAAGAAAAAGAAAGAGAAAAAGAATAGTTATGCAGTTTTTTTAATAAAGGAAGGCAACAAAATAGATTTATTGCCTTCCTTCATTTGTAATATTAGTGGATGTTACAACGATTCTTTGATGTTGTTTCTCAACTTTGTGAGAAAAGTTTTCATTTCGTTTCCGTCTTTTATATGAATGATTTCCAGTAATTGTTGCAGTTCTTTTCCGATTTTTTCCAATTGTCCCGGCGTATGCGGGTTAAACAAGATTTCTGTCAGGAGATAGTCATCCTCGGAAAGCAGCCCTTTTGCAATATTCATGTGTTTTTTGAAGGTGGTTCCCGGTGCTTTCTGATGTTTCATTACCGCTGCAAAAACCAAGGTAGATGCAAAAGGAATGGATAAAGAATAAGCTATGGTTTCGTCATGTCCGTCGAATGTATATTCGAAAATATTGAGATTTAATGAATTATACAAGTCTTTGAAAAAGATTTTACCCATATAATCCGATTCGGAGATGATAATTGCATTTTGAGTTGAAAGATCCGATAGGCTGGCAAAGGTAGGTCCGAACATCGGATGAGTGGATACAAATGGTCGACCGACCTCTTGATAAAATTCCTTCAATCCGGTTTTTACGGAAGCAATATCCGAAATGATACAAGTATCGGAGATATACGGTAAGATTTGTTTGAAAGCATCTATCGTATATTTGACGGTAGCTGCGTTGATAACGATTTCCGGATTGAATTCTTTTAATTCTTCCGGTTTGGTCATTCGTATACAATTATATACAAACCGAAGCCGTTGAGGATCCCGGTCCAGCAAGGCAACTTCATGGTCAAAACTCAACACGTCCGCAAAGAATGATCCCATCTTTCCGGCTCCCAGTATAGCTATTCTCATTTGAATGATTATTAAGAGAGGCGTGCCGGGAGGGTTTTACCGGCACGATACTCGGATTATTTATTCAATACTTCAATTTGTTGACGAATCGATTCTTCGTGGATGGCTTCCAATATGGTTTTCATACATTCTCTGCCAATACCCATATTGGCAGCCGTATCGATTCTGTTTTTTAATATTTCGTCGTATCTTCCGGTTTGAAGCACCGGCATATTATGTTCCTTTTTGTATTGTCCTATTTCCTGGGAAATCCGCATTCGTTTGGCCAATACATTTAATAATTCAAAATCCAATTCATCTATTTGATTGCGGAGTTCGGACAGGTTTTCTGTAGTTTGATTTGTTTCCCGAATCACCAATTGACTTAATATATACGAAAGGACATCGGGAGTTACCTGTTGATCTTTATCGCTCCAGGCTGCATCCGGGTTACAATGGGATTCGATGATCAATCCGTCGTAGTTCAAGTCCATGGCTTGTTGGGAAAGAGGAGCGATCAGTTCTCGTTTTCCTCCTATATGGCTGGGGTCTCCGATTAGAGGTAAGGTCGGTATTCTTCTTTTCAGTTCAATGGGTATATGCCATTGAGGGAGATTACGGTAAATCTTTTTATCAAAAGAACTGAATCCCCGGTGGATGGCACCCAACTTTCTTATTCCGGCATTGTAAATCCGTTCCAGTGCTCCGATCCACAATTCCAAGTCGGGGCTGACGGGATTCTTTACCAAGATGGGGATATCCACTCCTTTCAGGGAATCTGCAATTTCTTGCATGGCAAAAGGATTGGCGGTAGTTCTGGCTCCGATCCATAACATATCGATGCCGTATTTTAATGCTTCAAAAACGTGTTTTGTTGTAGCCACTTCCGTTGCAACATACATTCCTGTTTCTTTCTTTACGTTTTTCAGCCATTCCAATCCTTCAATACCTACCCCTTCGAATCCGCCCGGTTTGGTACGAGGCTTCCATATTCCGGCCCGATAAATTTTTATTCCTTTGTTTGCCAATTCTTTGGCCGATTGCATTACTTGTTCTTCTGTTTCTGCGCTGCAGGGTCCTGCTATTACCAAGGGACGTTGCGCATTTACTCCCGGAAGTAAAATCGATTCTAATGTCATCATTTTATTTAAATTATAATTGTTTTTATTCTTTCTAATGCTTCTTGCAGTGCTTCCTCTTTGCAACATAGGGAAAGTCGTACGTATTGGTTTCCGTTGCTTCCGAAAATAAAACCCGGCGTAATAAATACGTTTGCGTCGTATAATACTTTGTCGGCCAATTCTTCTCCGGCGGCATAGTGGTCCGGCACTTTTCCCCATAAGAACATGCCTGTTTGCTTGGGGTCCCATGTACATCCGAGGGTTTGCAGTATTTTTTCGGCGATATTCCTTCTGTTCCGATATACGCGGATATTCATTTCGCGATGCCATTCGTCCGTATTTTTCAGGGCTGCCGCTGCTGCGAGCATCATGGGTTTGAATTGTCCGCTGTCAATATTACTCTTTACTTTCAGTATCCATTGTACAAATTGGGCATTGGAGGCCAGCATTCCCATTCTCCATCCCGGCATGTTATGAGATTTACTCATGGAATTGAGTTCGATGCAAATATCTTTCGCCCCTTCCGCTTTCAGGATGCTTAAAGGGTGATCGTTTAATATGAAACTGTAGGGATTATCATGACAGATAACAATGCCGTGGCGTTTTCCGAACTCCACCAATCGGGAAAATAATTCCATATCGGCCGGGGCTCCGGTAGGCATGTTGGGATAGTTGACCCACATTAATTTGACAGTTGAGAGATCGGTTTTTTCCAATGCCTCAAAGTCCGGTTGCCATGCATTGTTTTCGTCCAGATCATAAAAAATGAGGTTGGCTCCGACCAGTTTACTGAGGGAACTGTAGGTCGGATAGCCGGGATTCGGAATTAAAACACTGTCTCCCGGATTAAGAAATGCCAATGAAATATGTAAAATTCCTTCTTTGGAGCCGATTAACGGTTGTATTTCGGTGGCCGGGTCTAAGGTGACATTATAATGCCGAGAATACCATTCGGCAAATCCGGAGCGTAATTCGGGAATACCTACATATGGTTGATACCCGTGAACGTCGGGTCGGACTGCCGATTCGCATAACGTTTGAATCGTTTCCTCAGAAGGAGGCAGGTCGGGACTTCCAATGCCGAGGCTGATTACTTTTTTTCCGGCGGCATTCATGTTTGCTATTTCTTTTAATTTCTTTGAAAAGTAATATTCACTGACTGTATTCAGTCTTTCGGCAGGTTGTATTGTTTTCATTGTCGAAAAATATCCGATTTATGATTCTTTAGTATATTCTCCTAATATTTTGAAATCTTTAGTTAGCGGTCTGACGGCATCCAATGCCTGTTGATAACGTAGATACTCATTAAATGTAAGGTCTATATAGAACATATATTCCCATTCTCGACCAATAATGGGAAGGGATTGTATTTTTGTCAAATTAATATCGTAAAAAGAGAGGATGGTAAGGACTTTGGATAAACTGCCTTCTGTATGGGGAAGAGTGAAGACCAGCGATGATTTGTTGATGGTAGTGTCGGCAAGAAGTTCTTCGGCGAGCCAGCGGTTGGCTAATAAAAGGAATCGGGTGAAATTGCGCTTGTTGGTTTCAATACCTTCTGCCAATATATTCAATTGATATAATTCGGCTGCATATTTACTGCAAATGGCTGCGTGACCGGTAAGTTGTTTTTGGGCAATTTGGGCGGCACTTACTGCCGTGTCTTCTTTTTCCACAATCTTGACATTCGGAAGTGTTCCCAGAAAATCCCCGCATTGCATCAACGCAATCGGATGAGAATTGATTTCGGAAATATCATGAATGGTTTCATTGGGAAGAGCTGCCAGGCAATGCGAAATTCTTAGTTTTTTCTCACCCACAATGAACAGATCGCTTTCACGGATCAATTCGTGGTTTTGTAATAAACTGCCGGCAATGGTATTTTCTATTGCCATGATTCCGATCAATGTGGGATCTTTTTTTACTGCCGAGATGACATCTTTGAACCGGTTACAAGGAAGTATCTCGATTTCTCCTTCGTGTTTGAAATATTCTCTTGCCGCCATTTCGTGATAGGCTCCCGTTACACCTTGTATCGCTACTGTTTTCATACTTCGCTTCATACTTTTTTACCTGATTACAAAAAAAAATCCTGTCATTATTGACAGGATTCCATATATCTTTTTATTTGTATTTTCATTATTATTTACATATAAAACCCTGTCTTACTTGTTTGCTAAAGTAAAAGTAAAAAAAGGAATATGTAAAATAAAACTTGCTCATTGTGCTTGAAATTCGATGCAAATGTAATGCTTTGTTTTAATAATCCAAACAAAAAAC
>DAIQOU010000798.1:0-1591 GCA_036787725.1 Bacteroidales bacterium | reverse complement strand
ACCCCGAAATAAAAAAGATTGAAGCGGATATTTATTCTTTTTTCATGAATTGACCTAATTAATCGGTTTAGAACAAAATTATGTTATATTATCTTTTTCAATATTTAGATAAGTTGGATTTTCCGGGAGCCGGAATGGTTCAATACGTTTCGTTCCGTTCCTCCATGGCACTGATCTTTTCATTAACGATCTCTACTATTATCGGGAGAAAGATAATTAATAAATTGCAATTGTTGCAGATTGGTGAAACCATTCGGGATTTGGGGTTGGAAGGTCAAATGAGTAAAAAGGGAACCCCTACCATGGGAGGAGTGATTATCATTATCTCGATACTGATACCTGTACTTTTATTTGCCAAACTGGAAAACATTTACATTATATTGATGATCATTACAACTCTTTGGCTGGGCAGCTTGGGTTTTTTGGATGACTATATAAAAGTATTCCGAAAAGATAAAGAAGGATTGAGCGGTAAGTTCAAAATTGTAGCGCAAGTAGGACTCGGACTTATCGTAGGACTTACTCTTTATCTGAGCCCGGATGTCGTGCTCCGTGAGAATGTGGAGATTAAAAAGGAGAACGGCATTACCGAAGTGGTACATAAATCGGCTGCCGTAAAATCTACCAAAACTACCATTCCGTTCCTGAAAAACAACAATTTTGATTATCGGGATTTGGTTTCCTTTATGCCTAAATATCGTACCGCTGCCACATGGATTATATTTGTTATCATTACCATTATCATAGTGACGGCCGTTTCCAATGGCGCCAATCTTACGGACGGGCTGGACGGATTGGCCGCAGGCAGTTCTGCCATTATCGGTGTCACGTTGGGCATATTGGCGTATGTATCGAGTCACATTGAATATGCCGCTTACCTAAATATAATGTATATTCCTCAATGTGAAGAACTGGCCATTTTTGCCAGTGCTTTTATTGGGGCTACGATCGGGTTTCTATGGTATAACTCTTATCCGGCTCAGGTATTTATGGGAGATACGGGCTCCCTTACCTTAGGAGGGATTATTGCCGTCTTCGCCATCATTATTCACAAAGAATTATTATTACCCATCTTATGCGGTATATTTTTTGTAGAGAGCTTGTCGGTAGTATTGCAAGTATGTTATTTCAAGTATACTAAAAAGAAATACGGAGCAGGGAAACGGATTTTTAAGATGACACCGCTTCACCATCATTTTCAGAAACCGGGAAACGCCGGGATCGAGGCTATTATCCAAAAGCCTTTACGAGCCATCCCCGAATCTAAAATAGTGGTACGGTTTTGGTTGATCGGAATTATTTTGGCTGTATTGGCGATTGCTACATTAAAAATGAGATAAACGGTATGCAGAATAAAATTGTCATATTGGGAGGAGGAGAAAGCGGGGCCGGCGCTGCCGTTTTAGCAAAGAAACAAGGATTTGAGGTCTTTGTTTCCGACTTGTCCGAAATTAAAGATTCTTATAAAAGCCTACTGAACAAGTATAATATCGAATGGGAAGAAAAAAAACATTCCCGGGATCGTATTTTAGAGGCCGAAGAAGTAATCAAAAGCCCGGGCATTCCGGATACGGCCCCCATCATCGAAGAA
>DAIQOU010000343.1:0-5417 GCA_036787725.1 Bacteroidales bacterium | reverse complement strand
AATACATACTTTTCCATTTATCATTCCTTATTCATCCTCACTATCCGCGGCATAAACGTCCCATGTATCTCTACCAACGATTCCTGAGCAGGCATTATCCGATCGATATCCTTATAAGCCAACGGCATTTCTTCCACGCTGCCTCCGATTAACGTTACCCCTTTTTGCATAAGCCACTTTTTAAGTGCGGATTGAGTAAACTGTTCCTTGGCTTTCTGCCGTGACATGGCTCTTCCGGCACCGTGAGAAGCCGAATAAAGCGATTCGGGATTTCCTTTACCGCACACCAGATATCCCGGGGAAGCCATACTTCCGGGAATGAAACCCGCGACACCTTTCCCGGCCGGAGTGGCTCCTTTACGATGCACAATAGCGTATCGGTTAGGCGCTATTTCTTCTCTCCAAGCAAAATTGTGATGGTTGTTGACGTTGGCCAACACTTTCAATCCCAAGGACTTTGAAAGATTAATATGGATCCGTTCGTGGCAAGCCCGGGCATAATCGCCGGCCAACTGCATACTCATCCAATACTCTTGTCCCGGCTCGGTATTGAGATCCAACCAGGCAAAATGTTGTACTTGTCGAGGCAAACGACACACCTCTGTTGCCACCTGACTGTAATGTTTTGCCAATTCGGCTCCCAACCCGCGAGAACCCGAATGCGAAAGCAATCCCAAGTAATCACCTGCCGGTAAATTCAGAATATTATTTTCTTTCAACTCCATCTCTCCAAACTCTACGAAATGGTTTCCTCCTCCCGAAGTTCCCAGTTGCCGCACTGCTTTTCCATGCAGTTTTTTTAACAAAGGAGTTAATTGAAACTCTTCCCGTTCCAATACTTCATGTTCTTGAGCAAAAGGCAATCCTCCTTCCATTCCGAAATGCGTGTATTCTTTCAATGCTTCTTTGACATGAAAAGCATATCGTTTCAAGTAGTCCGGCTTTACATCAAAGAGCGAAAGGCTCATTCTGCAACCGATATCCAATCCGACTGCATAAGGAATGACTGCATTCTCTACCGCCAACACTCCTCCGATCGGCAATCCGTAGCCGGCGTGTGCATCCGGCATCAATGCTCCGGCAACGGTAACCGGCAACTGCATGGCCCGTTCCATTTGTTGTTTCGCCAAACTATCGATAAGCTTTCCCCCGTATGTTTTAAAAGGCAAGGGTTCATCCAATAAATCATATACCTCAAATGTCTTATTGACAACGGTTGGAGAAAAATGTTCTGCCAGTTTACTCCAAATCGGATCCTCTTTATATTGATCAGGATATTCGATCAACTTACTCAATACAGACAATATCCGGTCTTTTGTCTCATGTTTACAATGTTTGCTTATAATGTTCACCGCCAAACTGCGCGCTACATTATTGGTATATCCTATTTTACTTAATTCTTTAAGTCGTATTCCCATAATTGTTTTTCTTCGTTATATTCTTCCATTACTTCATGTAACGGCTTATTGCGGAGAATATCTTCCATTGCCGACCGCCGGTACCACTCATCTTTCAAATACCATTCGTAAGCTTTCCGGGTCTTCTCCGTCTTAGTAAAATATTTCTTTTTAAACAGATAATCCTCAATCTCATCGTTCCGACGTTCGGCTTCCCAATTGCGTTTTTGTACTTTAGTTAAAAAATGAGGACGTATACGCAACTCAAACCGCCACGGCTCGGCAAAGCGATATCGGGTAATCCATAATTTTGTGTTCGGATAATAGGTTTCTATCGGATAGAAATATAATTTTTCACTTTCTCCCAACTCGTTGAATTGTTTCTCGGTTAAATCCAACAAAGTGGGAATCCCTTTCTTCCGATACTTATATTTACCCAAACGGCGTGATCTTATTTTTTTGAATTGTTTATCTTTACTGTATTGAACGGTATTTATTTTCTTTAATATTCCTTCAAAAAGATCGGCATTCTTATTCCCGGAGAGTTCTTCTCTCAATTCAAAATGACGTTTATATCCTTTTTTTACCGGAATCTCCAGGTCTTCATATTCCATGGAAGAAATTACTTGCCATAAATACAATTGTTCTCTATACAGTTTCATTATTCTTTTTTCAACACCGGTACGCTTACGTCGGATTTTCCATCTTTCGGAAGGAAGATCGCATTGCATAAGCCAATCCCGGTCCATGTCAAAATGATACATGAATACAATCGGTTTATTGTGACACAGGCAACCGAAGGAGTATATACAACACCTTGGTGCATTAGCATCAACCGTTAATAATAAATGTTAATTTGATTGTGAAACCAATTACCTGTTACCTTCGCAGCAGCCTAAATTGCGGGTAACTAAAAAATACGATACAAAGACTCTTATCTTAAAAAGTCAACTTGGTTCCAATACTTGAGGTTTATCGTTTATCCAACATAGCAATACCCTTTCTCTAATCGTTTTAAGGGTTAATATTCGTTTTTCGGATGCAAAAATACAACATCTTTTCAAATTAACAAATTTTCATATCAAAATAATACATCAACAAGAGTAAAATTATCCTATGAAGTATATTACTTCCTTTCTAACACAATAAAAAGTCCTTTTTCTCTTTTTATCAATATTCCCGCATTTATAATAAAAAAGAACTTACATGGATTATTACGGTTTCGGATTCATCTTTCTTCTCTTCAGTATTCTTATCACCGGATTCCTGATTTTAAAATCATTAAGGCCCGGTGTCGCAATCCCTGTCGTCATTATTGAATATATTTTTTGGATTGTTTATCTGCTTTCCTTCTTATACTTTTTATTCTGCACCTTGGGAGCGGAATATACGGAAGCGATAGATCCGATCGACCGGAATTACACGGCTTTTGCGGGAAAACATATTGCTACTCTAATTACCTATTTCGTATTATTTCTGGGTTCTTCACTGCTGCTTCATACAAAAGGTAAAAAACTGCCTCCTCTCCTCTTTATACTTTGTATGATCTTTATGCTGATCGGGATTTTCATAAGTATAATGGTTATTACACAAGTGATCGATAAGCAAGGAATCTTATATCCTATATTAAACATCATTATGGCAATCAAAATCATGGTAACCGTGATTACTCAAGAAATAACCGTTGCTCCCGTCCGACAATACAAAAACAAAATATTACACTTTCTGAATAAAATATTGAGTTACGGCAGTCTTCAACCGGTATGGGTATTGATTTTGTTATATCCGGTTTTCGCTCTGGTTACGCTTATTCTTACCTTATTCGGACAAGAAAGCGATTCTTTATTCAAAGCATTCACGGAAACTGCCACTTGGAACCTTTCCGAAAAAACCCATCCTCCCTACCTCGATCATTCGGGACATTATTTATGCACGGTAGCTGCATGCGGTCATCCGAAGATTGTCAAACCGATAAGAATCGGCAAACGCCACGGGCGGGAAATTATTGTTAACCGACAACTGATGATTGCCAATGCTTATGAAGAGATGATCCGGGATTATTTTCCCGGAGCGCACCGATTCATTCGCAAGATGTATGATCGATACGGATATCCGATTTCAAAACACATCACCAACCCGCTCCGTTCGGATTGTATTTATTTGATTATGAAACTGCCGGAATGGTTTTTCCTGATTAATCTGTATTTATTCTGTCGGAATCCGGAAACCAAGATTAACAGACAATACCGGTAAGAAAGTACCTCATCCGTAACAACTTCTTTGCCTCTCCGAATGTTTTTATTATAAATTTTATGGATATGTGCAAAATATTGTTCTCTATAATCTCGGCAGGGATCTTTTTGTATGCCTGTTCTCCTTCTTCTCCAAAAAGGGAAATGCTTCCCTCCGATACCCTTCCCGAAACGACAACGGTCGAATCCATTATTCACCCGTCCGATTCCGATACGATCCGGATGAATCCGGTAAACGGTACTGCTTCTTTAAAAATTCATAAGAAGAAAGATCAACGCATCGGGTTGAAATTTAACTCGGAAGATTACAAAAAATTAATCGGACATCTTTCTTCGGAAGACTCCACCGCAAACATACGTTTTTCCGGAATAACGTTGCCGGACGGGAGTATGGACGGGCCGTTTTGGAATGAGATTACGTATGACCTTCCCTTAAAAGGAGATTACCTGTTGTTCATTCATGAAAACCAAATGGCAGGCGACCCATGGGAAGGAGATTTTGAAGTCACTCTTTCCTTAGAATAAGGGTTATAAATCTTTTCTCTTAAAGGAATAAAAAAGTAAAATTTGAATCGGTTATCTCCCTAAAAATAAGTATATTTGTTTGATCACGTTTCTACCCTAAAAAAGAGGTCTTACCAACCGGAAGTACTTCCCACTTCACCGGCATGTACTTCCCACTCTAACCGAAAGTACTTCCTACTCCGGTAGCATGTACTTTCCACTTCTAAATTACTGCAGTGCGGACATTAAAATGTCGCAATAAAAAGGTTAAGTTTATTCGACGGAAAATTTAAACCGAGCCTTCCATAATCCAACCGGTGTGCTTCCTTTTTTTGTCTGAGCCGTCAATTGAATGTCGGCCTAAGCTCAAGACTTATTTTATGGTTTTTTCCAAATCGGCTTTGGATTTGCTTTGCGTCACCATATACACTCCGGCAAATATCAAACCGGAAGCAAAAGCTTTTATCCATCCGAAGCCTCCTATACCCAACAAAACAGAAACTATGGTTCCGACTACCGGCTGCAAATAATTATACATACTGACAATGGTCGGCCGAAGTGCTTTTTGTCCGATCAATATCAGTACATAAGCAAAAAATGTTCCGAATAATACTACATATACTATCTCTAACCAAACATTTACAGGAAATGACCCGGACATCATATCGGACATGGCACGGAAGGAAAAAGGAAAAAAACAGATGGCAGCATACGTAAACATCCATTTCATCAGCGTGAAAATATGATAACGCGATATCAATCCTTTGAAAATAGTCAAATAACACGCAAAACTGATTTGAGCCGTTAAACACAACAGATCTCCTCGGATATTACCGGAAACACCCGAACCGGAGTGAGTACTCAAGATAAGAATCAGTGCTCCGGCTGTGCCCATCAACACTCCGATGATTTTAAGAGGCGTGGCCGGTTCTTTCAGAAACAAAGCCGCCAGTATTAATGTAATAATCGGTAAAGAGGTAGTAATAATGGTGGCATCTACCGGCGAAGTAAGGGATAATCCGAAAATAAACAACCCTTGATTGAATACAATACCCAACAACCCGGCAAAAAACAGCATCACAAAATCACGCCTACTGATTTTTTCTTTGGGAGCAAACAAGGAAGCGATCCAAAAACAAACGGCGGCTCCCGACATCCGCATAAATGTTAATGAGAAACTTGAAACTCCCGCATTCATGGCTAATTTGCCAATTGGAGACATAAGTCCCCACATAACCCCGGCCCCGGCCAATGCCAAATGAGC
>DAIQOU010000342.1:0-5424 GCA_036787725.1 Bacteroidales bacterium | reverse complement strand
GGTTTTTCGCAATTTATCATATTTATGCAAAATGCAGCAAAGATAAAGATTTTTACATCTTTGCTCCGGGAATGTTTTCTGTTTTGGTCTAATAGTGGTCACCTGCCCGTTGAAAGCGGAACCGGAAAGAAAGGATTGTTCGAAACCAAGTAAGGTGGGTCTCCGAAAAAGCGCGAAAGGAAGGAATAAAGTTCAAACCCGCTTCGAAATTCTTTTAGTTGAGACCTCTTACGACCTCTAGTTGTACTTGAGATTATGCCCCTTTCACTCCCGAAGGTAATTAAATTCAATTCGTAACCCGGCCGGGAAATACTCAAACTTTGGAGATAACCTTTTCTTTATATTTTAAGAAAGAAAATCCCTATTCCAGTTTGAATACTACGCCTTCGTGATAAACAGGTAAATAGTTCTGATTACCGTAAGTGGTTCCCAATTCGGATGGGATGATTAAATTCACTTTTGCTCTGTCGGAAACATACGAAAGAGCAATTTCCCAAGCGATGCAAGAGTTGGCTTCATAATCAATGTTGGGGGTAATTGCTCCGTAACTGCTTCTGATTCCATATTGAAATTCATCCGGTTGGCCGCCTACCATATTTTTAGCCGGTGTAAACTTAGTCGTATCTGTTTTGAAATACAACTTTGAATTGTAACGGGCTATCACGGTTTGTCCGCCTCTGGGTTTAATCCCGTTTCCCGAATCAACAACTTGAATATACAGACCGTTGGGTTCTTTATAAAACTCATTTGGTCCAAAAGCATGATCCTTGGGATATTCCGATAATATTTTATAATTGTGTTGGGAAATAAACCGACTGATTGCTTTCTTTTCTTCTTTTAATAATTCTTGAGCTGTTTTACTGTCATTACAGGCAGTAAAAGCAAGGAAAATCACCATTGTTGCCGAAGCAATCGTCATTATTTTCTTCATAAATTTAGTTGTCATTACAGATGATTAATCATTGAGTTGACAAAATTAATCAATCTCTTTGTAAAATAATCCCATTTTTTTGAAACAATTGTTTTATTTAAGTAATAAAGACTTATAACCGGGCAATGCTTTCTCAAATAGAGTTACCGCTTCTTCCAAACTTCCGAGAAATTCTCCTCCGGCAGCATTCAAATGTCCGCCTCCATTAAAGTGCTCGGCTGCAAATTGATTGCAAGGAAACTCCCCTTGAGAACGGAACGAAATCTTAATCTGATCTTTATCGTCTCGAAAGAATACCGAAAAAATAATGTTTTTCATTTCCAAGGGTAAATTTACAAATCCTTCCGTATCCCCTTTTTTATAATGAAAGTGCTCTTGCTCTTCTTTTGAAAGTGCAATTAAAGCCGTTTTATATTCCGGATAGATTTTCATTTTTTTATACAAAACGTATCCTTTCAATCGAAGCCGGTCTTCCGAATCATTATTATATATACGAGAATATATCAAATCTTTGTTTACTCCTTTTTTCAACAGTTCACCAATGATATAATAAATTTCCGGGCTGTTGGAATTAACTGTAAAAGCATTCGTATCTGTCATCATTCCCGTAAAAATATTTTCGGCACAATAGAGATTGATGTCTTCGAAGTATCCCATCCGACAAATGAATCGGAAAATCATTTCTGCAGTAGAAGAGATTTGAGGGTAAGAAATGGTTACATCCCCAAACTTTTCGGGATAAGGATGATGATCTATCATTATTTTTTTTGCACCGGCATTTCTTACCGGTTCGGACATTTCTTCAATTCTCTTCAAGGTATTAAAATCCAAACAAAAGATAAGTTCTGCGGCAGCAATGGTTTCATTTGCTATTTCCCGGTTCCGTTCGTAAATAAGAATATCATTTGCTCCTTTCATCCACTTTAAGAATTCGGGAAAATCATTGGGAACAATAATATTGACTTGTTTATCTTGTTCCAATAAAAAATGATATAAACCTAATGAAGAACCGATTGCATCTCCATCCGGAGAAACATGGGTTACAATAACAATCCGATCGACTGCTTCCAACTGTTTTTTAGCTTTTTGTATTTCAGCTTCGGCAATAATTTTAGTGATCATTTGAATAATTAAGGTCGAGGACCATGTTTTATATTCTCCTCCCCGGTCAAATGACAATAAAGTTGTTAAAAGACAATGAAAAAGAGAAAGTTGTTAAAATATAATAATTTAGCGTTCAAAGGTAATAAATTATACTCAATGCCACAAGAAGGAGTAATAAGCAGATGTAAATAATCTTTTTATGTACACATAAGAAGAAAATAAAAATAAAGGACAGGTATAAAAAAAATACTCCCGGAATATCCAATGATAATCCCGTTAATACAACGTAAGGCATTTTTTCTATTTGTTCTACCCCTTCAATAAAAAAGTTAACAATCATCCGGACCGGCTTGAAAAAATCGGCAGGGATAGAGAATAAAAGACCTAGGATCAAGGAGAAGAACAAACTCATCAGTAAGATACCCGATAAGGGAATAACAAATAGATTGGTGAGAAGAAATACTATTGGAAATTGTTGAAAGTAATATATTGCTAAAGGTGCCGTACCTATTTGTGCCGAGATTGAAACACAGCTCAATTCCCAAATATAGTTGAGAATCGTATTCCTTGTTTTATATAATCCGGTCATTACAGGATTAAATAAGACAATAGCAAACACAGCCGAGTAACTCAGTTGGAAACCGACATCAAAAAAATATAAAGGGTTATACAGCAACATTAAAAAAGCGGAAGCGCCGATTGTATTCACTGTAATTGATTTCCGGCCGATCAATTCACCTATCCCGACTAACGTAATCATGGATGCAGCTCGGACCACGGAAGGTGACAAGCCGGTAAGAAAAGCGAATACCCATATTACCGGTAAAATAATAAGTTGGCGAATATATCTTATGCGTGGAGATCGTCCCAATATACTTAGGATAAAAGTTAAACTTCCATACAGTATTCCTGTATGCAATCCGCTAACAGCCAACACATGAGAAGCCCCTGTGGAAGAAAATGTTATTTGTAACTCTTTATCCAATGCTTGCCGATAACCCAGAATTAATGCTGCCGCCAGTGAAAAAGATCTTTCTTCGGGAAGTAGTCGATGTAATTCTTTTAAAAGTTTTTTTCGGTAGGAGAGAGCATAATCTTTTAGATTGAGAGAAGTTTGGGTTAGTTTTTTTCGATTTTTTGAAGATACATAAGCAATGCCGGAAATTCCTTGTTTTCGAAGATAATCTGCATAATCAAATGTACCGTTCGGTGAATTTTCCGGTTTGTTAAATAGAGCATAGATAATAAACATATCTCCCGGTTCGGCATTGTTGGCAATGCTGTCTGATGTCATGTATATCAATACCTTTTTATTTTCTTCTTTAATAATCCCTTCCCACCGGACTGTTTTTGGTTTCATGACCGGTTCCCCTGTTAATTTGACAATATAATGTTGAGGGGTATCGGACATTTCTTCATCTATGAGTTTTAGGCTGTTTTGGGTAAGGTGAGCACTTCCGAAAAAACAAAAGGAGGATATAGAAATTCCAAAAAGATAACGAAAAGAATAATGATTGAATTTAGGTATAAGAGACAACAATAAAATGCATCCGGACAAAATGAATCCCCCGGTGGTCCAAGTATATTGAAATATATATTGATAACTTATACCCAGACAAAAAGGAATCAATAAACGAATGAAAGGAATTCGCTGCAACATTTTGGTCATTGTAAAAACAGGTTTGGTTAATTCGGTGGAAATAATTTAATTCATTGATTATCTTATGAAGGTTTTAATTGTTTTAATTCTATTATTGTTTTCTCGGGATTTTCGGATCCGAAGATAAAGCTTCCGGCTACCAAAACATCGGCCCCCGCCTCAATCAAACGTTTCCCGGTTTGCATATTAACGCCTCCATCCACTTCTATTAAGGTGTTTAAACCCTTTTCGGAAATCATTTCTTTCAAAGACCTGACCTTTTCGATGGAATGTTCTATAAATCGTTGTCCTCCGAATCCCGGATTAACTGTCATGAGAAGTACCATATCAATATCCCGGATAATATCTTCCAGCAGAATAATGGGAGTATGGGGATTCAATGTAACCGCAGCTTTCATTCCCTTGTTTTTGATTTCATAAATTGTACGGTGAAGGTGAGTGCACACCTCATAATGAACGTTCATTAACCGGGCTCCGGCTTCTTTAACTTCCTGAATATACTTTTGAGGATCGATAATCATTAAGTGCACATCCAATGGTTTGGTACATACTTCCGATATTTGTTTTATGATCGGAAAACCAAAAGAGATATTAGGAACGAACACTCCATCCATTATATCCAAGTGGAGCCAATCGGCTTCACTTCGATTGATCATTTCCAACTCTTGTTCCAAATGAAGAAAATCTGCAGCTAATAAAGATGGAGATACAAGACAACTCATAATTGGTAATTTTATGCAAAGCTACAAAAATAAAGGATGAATTTGACACAGAGTCAATATTCATCCTTATTTTATTTACTTTTCAGCTTAAAACTAAACCGGACAATTCTGCCGGTAATTTTTCTTCGACATGATAAGAACGGGCAAATTGCATAATAAAATTAAGAGTGTATTTCCCCGGTTTTTCTACTATACCTCTTCCCAAAAAATCCGTTCTTTTATTACAATCATTCATTTTTCCTGAAGTAGACATTCGATTCATAGGCATTTAAGTTTAGAAAATATACCTATAAGAACGGATTGCCTTCCGATATATTGTAATAAAAAGAAAGAAATTACTTTGGTACTTAAAAATGAAGTAATATTAATACCGAATTAGCCTTTTTAAGCCGGAGAAAGAATCATATTCTTTTCTTCTGCCAACCGACGCATATTCAATATGGCATAACGCATCCGGCCCAAAGCGGTATTAATACTGACTCCCGTAACATCTGCAATCTCTTTGAAACTTAAATCCTGATAGTAACGAAGGACCAGCACTTCTTTTTGATTGTCGGGCAAGTATTCAATCAACTTTTTTACATCCGAAAGAATTTGATTTTTTACCAGTTGATCTTCAATGGTGCCATCGGAGAGCTTGGAATTGTTAAATAAATCCACCTCACATTCGTCATTGGAAATAATTTGTTCGTTTTTTTCTTGACGGAAGTTATCTATAATCAGATTATGAGCAATTCGGCTGATCCAAGCACGGAACTTTCCGTTCTCGGTATACCTGCCTTGTTTAATGGTCATGATTGCTCTTATGAAAGTTTCCTGAAAAATGTCTTCAGTTAACTCTTTATTGCGAACTATAAAATAGATATAGGAATAAACATTGCTTTTATGACGTTTCAATAAAATATCAAAAGCTTCATTATTACCCTTAGCATAAGAAACAACCAATTCCTCATCGGTCATCGTTTTTAATGATTTTGTCATTGTTATATATCTTATAAGTTTAAGAG
>DAIQOU010000797.1:0-1593 GCA_036787725.1 Bacteroidales bacterium | reverse complement strand
ATAAATCGGGTTATAAAAACAAACAGATAAGATTCATAAATGTTCATTCTTTTTTCTTTGTTTTATTACCTGCAACTTTTTAATCCGGCCGGCTGTTTGTATGATAGAAAAATATATATACTTTTGAAGGTTATCGATAAAGTTCCTTCCCGATTGAGCCGAAGGACTTAATCAAAATAAAGAATTCATCCAATGACAAATTCAGTTCCTCTCCCTACCGAAGGGCCGAGCATCCGGAATATCCCATTGACCGGAAACTACCGGCCGGATCTGTTAAAAGACGGATTTGAACAACAGACCATTTACTTGCCGGATGATTACGAAGGAGCCGTAACCGCCACATTAATACGTCGATTATCTTCGAACTCGACTCCAAAGGCAGTATTGTATGTCCATGGATTCAATGATTATTTTTTTCAAAAAGAATTGGCTTATCGATTCAACGAACACCAATTTAATTTCTATGCATTGGACTTAAGAAAATACGGTCGTTCTTATCTGCCCCATCAAAAATTCAACGACATAAGGAACATACCGGATTATTACGAGGAAATCCGGGAAGCATTAGCTATCATTCGGCAAGAAGGAAACGAAAAAACAATTCTCATGGGACATTCCACCGGAGGATTAATACTTACCTCTTTTGCCAAAGATCACCCCGGAAGTTCCTTATTTGACGCCCTTATCCTGAACAGTCCTTTCTATAAATTCAATAAGAACCCGCTGATCAAAATGATAATTTCCGTTATTTCCGGGATGGGCAACCTGTTTTCGAATCTAAAAGTATCAAGCGGACTTACCGAAGATTACGGAAAAAGTCTTCATCAATCATCGGGAGGAGAATGGGAATACAACTTGAATTGGAAACCCCACCAACCGCCCAAAGTGACCTTGGGTTGGATAAGAGCTATTTACAAAGCACAAAAAAAATTATTCCGGCCTTTTAAAATCAGTTGTCCCGTATTGGTGATGCATTCCTCGAAGTCTGTTTTTAATTCCGGAAATAAAGATCTTTTATTACAACGGGATGCTGTGTTAAACGTAAAAGACATCGAGTCCGTTGCCCGCCGGATACAAGGTAATGCAACCATTGTTTCCATTGAAGGAGGTTTACACGATCTCATTTTATCTCCCCGGCCGGTACGGGAAAAGGTATATAATACTATTTTTGATTGGATAAAAAGATATGTTCCGTAACAGTATTGTCTTGCTGCTCCTTTTTTCTTTATCCGGTCCGCTTCCGGCTCAAAAAACATTTCAATACGACCGGGATGATTTGGCGACTTTATCTGTTGTTCGCCCCAAGGGGTCTTACGGATTTGAAGTATCCCTTTCGTTGGTCGCCGCATTTACTTGCGGCTCGATCGTGCGGGACGGATTTCGTTGGGGGGCAGGTATGAAGTTATCTCAACACCTCTCTCATTGGACCCTTTCGACCGGATTGGATTGTTATAAAGAAACAAAAAAGTTTGCTCCGGGAATTGCTTTTATCGGAGCAGATTATTACAACGGAAGAACCGGGTTTGCCTATTATTGCACCCGTTATTTCCAAGGAGATCCGCAAACCTCGGGAATTATACGGCTTCGTTGGAA
>DAIQOU010000341.1:0-5433 GCA_036787725.1 Bacteroidales bacterium | reverse complement strand
ATATCTTGGAATTTAATATAATGGATATAGAACGGAAATGAAGACAGGACATATTGTGGTGGTTGACGATAACAAGAACGTATTGAGTGCATTAAGGATATTACTTGAAAATTATTTTGAAAAGGTAACTTTGTTGTCTTCACCGAATCAGTTACCGGCAACGCTGCGAGAGGTTTTTCCCGATATTATTTTATTAGATATGAATTTTTCGGCCGGTATTAATTCCGGAAATGAAGGATTGTATTGGTTGTCTGAAATAAAAAAGACGGATGCAGAACTGCCGGTTGTTTTATTTACAGCTTATGCCGATATTGATTTGGCTGTGAAAGCGCTTAAAGAAGGTGCAGTTGATTTTGTCGTAAAGCCGTGGGATAATGCTAAGTTGATCGCTACCTTACAATCAGCTTATTCCTTACGAAAGTCTCGTAAAGAAGTGAAATCGTTACGAGAAAAGAAAGGAACGTTGGCAAAAGAATTGAATCGGGAAACGTCTCTTTGCCGAGGTACTTCCGTTGCCATGCAGGAATTGTTGCGATTGGTAGAAAAGGTGGCTAAAACAGATGCCAATATTCTTATCACCGGAGAGAATGGAACCGGAAAAGAGGTAATAGCTCGTGAAATTCATCGACTTTCTTCCCGGAGTGAAGAAGCATTGGTTACGGTAGATATGGGGGCTGTGACGGAAACGTTGTTTGAAAGTGAACTTTTCGGACATGTAAAAGGTGCTTTTACCGATGCTGCTACTAATCGAGCCGGCAAGTTTGAAGCTGCGGACGGAGGAACGCTGTTTTTGGATGAGATTGGAAATCTGAGCTATCCTTTGCAAGCTAAACTGTTGGCTGCTTTACAATCCAGACAAATTGTGCGGGTGGGAAGCAATCAACCTATTCCTGTGAATATTCGGTTGATTTGCGCTACCAATCGGGATTTATATCAATCGGTACAAAAAGGAGAATTTCGAGAAGACTTGCTGTATAGAATCAATACTATACAGGTAGAGATACCTCCGTTGAGAGATCGAAAAGAAGATATCGCTTCTCTTGCCGGCTTTTTTTTGGATAAATATGCTTCCAAATATAAAAAGGGAAGTTTAACCATGGCAAAAACTACGCTTCAAAAATTAGAGCGGTATTCTTGGCCCGGTAATATACGTGAATTGCAACATGCGATTGAAAAGGCCGTTATTCTATGCGAAGGGATGGAGCTTATGCCGGAAGATTTTTTTATGAAAGGGAATGAAACAAAAATGCCGGAGATTAAAGATATGAGCTTGGAAGAGGCAGAACGTTTATTAATTGCCAATTCGATGAAAAAGCATACCGGCAATTTATCTGCCGTTGCATCCGAACTGGGCATTACCCGTCCCACTCTATACAGTAAAATCAAAAAGTATGGATTGTGATTATGTTCAAATCCATTCAATATAAATTAACTCTGTTTGTCGGATTATTGATACTTTCGGTTGCCGGTTTAACGTATTGCATTACGGTGGGCTTATATGTATATGCCATGATTCCCGGATTGTTTTTATTGGTCAGTTTACAATCACTGCATCTCCACTATAAAAAGTTCAATCAAAATATTCTTTTTTTATTAAATGCATTGGATAACGGTGATTATTCGTTTCATTTTTCGGAAACGAAATTATCCAAACGGGAAAAAGAGCTGAATATCATGTTGAATCGGATTAAAGATATTCTTACCAATGCCAGAAAAGAAGTCATTGAAAATGAAAAATTCCTTAGTCTGATTCTAGAGAGTGTTTCTACCGGTATTATTATTTTTAATGAGAGAGGCAGTATCCAATCGACTAATCAATCGGCATTAAATTTATTGGGCCTTTCTGTATTTACCCATATTAAACAATTATATGTAGTCGATGAATCTTTTCCGGAATTATTCCTTCATCTTACTCCCGGAGACAGTCAACAAATTTCGGTGTGGAACGAGCGAGAGGAATTACAAATCAGTCTTCATACTTCCCGAATTAAAATGAAGCGAGGAGACATGAAAATCGTTACCCTTAATAATATCGGCAATGAATTGGCAAGTAAAGAAATGGATTCCTGGATAAAATTAATTCGGGTAATGACTCATGAAATTATGAATTCAATAGCTCCGATTACTTCTTTAAGCGAGACGTTGCTTTTGCTTCTGCGTTCTTCCGATTCAAAAGACCGGGAAGAGAGTTTGAAAAAGAATACGATTGAAGCCTTTGAAACCATTCATACTACAGCAAAAGGATTACTTTCTTTTGTTGAATCGTATCGTAAATTCACGGGAATTCCCAAACCGGAAGTTCGGTTATTTAATTTCAAGGAGTTGATAGATAAAATAATAAACTTGCAATCTTCTTTTGTTCGGGAAAAAGGAATTGAGGTATCTGTAGTATGCGAATTGAATGATCCGGAGGTATTGGCAGATGAAAAGTTAATCACTCAAGTGTTGGTTAACCTGATTAAAAATGCGGTAGAAGCAGTGGAGTCCAATGAGAAAATAATAATCCGATTAAGTAAACAAAACACAAGGAAGCCGGTAATTGATATTTGCAATACCGGAAAACTTATCTCCAAGGAAGTACTTCCTCATATTTTTGTTCCTTTTTTTACAACAAAAAAATCCGGAAGCGGCATTGGTTTAAGTGTATCCCGTTACATTATGCGGTTACATGGCGGAAAATTGCTTCATTCTGTTTCTCCGGAAGGTTGGACTGTTTTTAGTTTGGTTTTTTGATTAATAACCGGCGATCGAATAATTCCAAAATCACATTCGATTGCCGGTTATATTTTATCGATTATTAGTAAAAAAATGATTGAAATAAAGCAAATGGTATTGGATTGAATTCTTCCAATAATCCCAGTTATGATTTCCCGGACGAGCAATAAATTCATGAGGAATGTTCCTGTCCGCTAATTTTTTGTGTAATTGTTTGTTTACGTTATAGAAGAAGTCGGAAGTTCCGCAATCAAATATTAAAGCTAAAGAACCGGGAGTAAGTAAATGGACCATATTGATAACCGTATTTTTTTCCCAGTTTTCGGGTTGTTTTGCGTAACTGCCCAGCCGTTTTGAGATATCCCAGTTCATTGGAAACGGACGAATATCCACTCCTCCACTGGTGCTTCCTGCCGCACCAAATATATCTTGGTGACGAAATGCTAAATAGAAAGCTCCGTGTCCACCCATACTTAAGCCGGTGATCGCTCTTCCGTTACGATTTGAAACAGTTGTGTAATTACTGTCAATATAAGGAATTAACTCATTTATAATATGTGTTTCATATTTGAATGAGGAATCTATGGGGCTATCAAAATACCAACTGCCGGATCCTCCGTCGGGAGCGACCAGAATCATGTTGTACAGATCGGCTAATTGATCGATGTCGGGTTCCTTGTTTAACCAACTGTTTCGATAATTCCCTCCATACCCATGTAACATGTATACAACCGGCAGCGGGTTTGATTTAGAGTAATTATCCGGAGTTACTACCATTGCAGAAATATTCTTTTTCATGGAAGAACTGTATATTTTAACCGAATCTACTTGCGCTGCTTCTACATGGGAAACAACAAATAATGCTAAAGTGTAAAGAATAAGATAATTTAATTTCATGACTTCTTAAATAGAAAATGCATCGAATCCACCGTCAATAACAGTTAATGTTCCGGTTACAAATTTGGATGCATCGCTGGCTAACCATTGTAATGTACCCAATAATTCTTCCGGCTCTCCGAAACGTCCGAATGGAGTATGAGCAATGATAGTTTTTGCACGGTCGGTATAACTGCCGTCCGGATTAGTAAGTAAGGTGCGATTTTGTTCTGTTAAGAAGAAACCGGGGGCAATTGCATTGACTCGTATTCCCGGACCGAATTTAAGAGCCAATTCTCCGGCCATGTATTTGGTGAAATTGGTAACGGCAGCTTTTGCAGTGCCGTATCCGCACACCCGAGTGAGAGGGCGAAGGGCCGATTCGGATGAAATATTGATGATGACTCCTTCTTTTTGTTGGGCCATGGCCTTGGAAAAAACAATAGTAGGTAAAATAGTTCCGAATAAATTCAGGTCAACCACCTTTTTAAAAGCATCGGTGTCTAAATCAAAAATGGTTTTATCGGGGTCAATAGTAGCTCCGGGCATATTTCCTCCCGCTCCATTGATCAAAACATCGATTCTTCCATATTTATCCATGATTTCTTCGTAGTTTTGCAATAGAATTTCTTTGTTTAAGACATCTGTGTATATGAAACAGGCTTTGTATCCTTTGTTCTTTACATTGTCAACCAATGCATTTCCTGCTTTTTCATTCCGGTCCAACACAACGACAACAGCTCCTTGTTCTGCAAAGTGATGTACCATTGAATTTCCCAGAACTCCGGCCGCTCCTGTAATAAGAATAATTTTTCCTTCTACATCAAAAAGATTTTTCATGATTTGTTATTTAGTTATTATGTAAGAATTGTTGCAAATATAGATATTTTTAACGGACAGTCAATAGATGTATTTGTCGGAAAAATAGTTGATGAATTCAAAACGGCGAGACTCACGTCCCACCGTTTTAACCGTTTTAATCAAAAATTAGTGTAAAATTAGTATGAAAAAGAATGAAATTAATTTTTTATGTTGCTAATAACATTATCTAACTCTTTAATATTTAATTCTTTTGAATACTTAGCCAGTTTTTCTAAATTTATATCCCCGCTTAATGATATGATACTAAATTCAAATTCGTTCTTGGTTAAAAGAACCAGTTCTTTAATAACTCCTTTGTTTTCTTTTGTCATGAGCAATAAGTTTTCGTCGCTTCCTTGTAATGAAAATACTTCTTTAAAACCGTGCGATTTTGTTTTCAGCATCCGTACAGCAAGGCTGTAGTATTCATTACTCCATGTGGAGTCTTTTGTATTGATCATTCCTATATTTTCCAACCCGGATAATAATTCATCCAACTCTTTATTTTCGCTGTTTGTGGTATTAATCAACTCCAGCATTTTTTTTCCGATTACTACAATTTCCAAACTGTCTTTTTCTTCACATTTATCTAAAAAAGAAGAAACGAAATCTTGAGCAATAAGAGAAAGTCCGGTTAATGAAAAAAACAATCCTATTATTATTCGCTTCATGTTATTCTAAATCCTTAACAGAATCAGTAGGAAAATTCTCCAATAAAATATGTTCTCCCTTGGACAAAGAAAATGAAACTTTACTCAATACATCCTTCGCCTTTTCTCTGGCAATTTCAGGATCTGTATAAGTATCTGTATAGGTTTGTTCGGTTTCTTCCATATGCATTTGTTCCATGTAATGAGTATAGATTCCGGAAGCGGAAGCTATTACAATTAACACAGAAGCTGCTATTCTTAAAAAAGGATAAAAATATCCCTTTTTCTTTTTTTTTGTCATTCTTTATTTCGCTGGCCTTCACAGATAATA
>DAIQOU010000340.1:0-5441 GCA_036787725.1 Bacteroidales bacterium | reverse complement strand
AGGTAGTATTAAAAATATTATCCCTTTTAAATTCAGGATTTTATTAAGGAGACTGCAAGATGCTAAACATTACGACAAGAATCAATTTGCATTAAAAGATTCTTCCACCGTTTTCTCCGATGTTTATAATATGAATTTATGGGATTCGGGAGAATCTTCGTCCGGAGGAGGTTCGGAACTGGAAACCACCGCCACCATCCGCAAACAATTGCCTGTCCTGATAAACAATTATTCCATCCGTTCCATGCTGGATGCTCCCTGTGGAGATTATAATTGGATGAAAGAAGTCAGGAAAGACTGCGAATACATCGGAGGGGATATCGTTCCCGAATTAATCGAAAAAAACCAACGATTATATACTTCCGATAAGATTCGATTTATTCAAATGGATATTACAAAAGATAAACTGCCTAAAGTAGACCTTATTTTTTGTAAAGATTGTTTACAACATTTATCCTACAATAAAGTAGCGGATGCCCTTCGGAATTTTAAGGAAAGCGGTTCGAAATATCTATTGGTAACCACCTATCCCCTGACATGGAGAAATCATGATATATATGATGGAGACTATCGCCCTCTAAATTTAAGAAAACCTCCTTTTTCTCTGCCCGCCCCTTTGTTAAAGATAAAAGAAAAGTCCGCAGGAAAAGACGTAGAACCGGATAAAACAATGTATTTATACAATTTGGAATCCCTCCCGCTCATAAACCGAATGTGAGTCAACTTTATTTCGCATATATGACAGAGATATTATTCTGATAAGGTTACTTCAATAATCTCAAACAGGCCTCATCCGCTGTTCATTGGTGTATTTTTCTTATCAAACCGACCCGGTAGGTTCTCCGGTTAAAGAATACATCTGCGAACAGGGCCGAGGCCTTGATATATAAAAAGTATACAACTGCAATCAATATGTTACCATCTTATACTTTGTTACAAATGAAACTTCTTTATCACTATTGGAATCAAACTTAAAGCGCACTTCTTTCTTTTCACCCGGATCCAGTTCAAAATGATGAGCGGAACCGACACTTTTCCCGTTTACATACATCATCACTTTTCCGGTATCTGTAATAGAACCTGCATTTTTTACGGAAAGCACAGCCGTTTTCTTGTTGGACACAGGATCTTCCCGTATACTTACAATTTCCAATTCAAAATCGGCTCTGAAACTCATCGGATAGTTTAAAGTCCCCACCACCCCTTTTTTATTATCCGGGTAGTTCAAACTGTCTTTAATTCGATCTTTTGCTTCATAAAGGGGACTTGTACCGCCAACCATAATTTTAAACTCACCCGGTTCTACAACCCGATCCATCCGTTCGTTGAGAAGAGAAAGTTGATAAGGAGTAAGTACAAAGTGAACTGTCTTTGTTTCTCCCGGTTGCAAATGAATCCGGTCAAAATCTTTTAATTCGACTACCCGGGTTTTTACATCGGCATACATATCCGTCACATACAGTTGAACCACCTCATCCCCGGCTTTCGATCCTACGTTCCGGATATTAACAGACACATCCACATTTCCGTCGGGTCGGGAATCTATTTTCAAATCGGAATACTCAAAAGAAGTATAACTTAATCCATACCCGAAATAATATAAGGGATAATACTCCATATCTGAATATTCATACCTTCTTCCGGATGTTTTGAAATTATAATACAAAGGTACCTGTCCCACGTGTTGCGGGAAAGTCATGGGTAACCGCCCGGCCGGATTATAATCGCCAAATAATACATCGGCTGTTGCATGCCCTCCTTCCTGCCCCGGAAGCCAATTGACCAAAATCGCCCGACAATGTTCTGCGGCATAACTGATATTAAACGGACGACCTGCTTGCAATACCAACACTACGGGTTTTCCCGTGGCACATACAGCTTCCAACAATCGTTGCTGATCACCCGGCAGAATCAGAGTGGCCAAATCGTGATTTTCACCCGATGTTTTTTTAACTCCCGTAAGACTTTCACTACTCGAACAATCTCCCAATACCAATACAACAGTCTCTGCTTGTTTGGCCGCTTTGACCGCCCGGTCGATCCGGGTATTTTCCGAATAAAAGAAGTCACATCCTTTTTCATAGATCACTTTTGTATTCGGACTCACGGCCGCTTTTATTCCGGTAAGTACCGATTGAAGCTGCCCGGGCAATGTTTTTGCGGTATAATCTCCGGGTTGTAAATCATCTGCCCCGGGACCGATAACAGCTATGGATTTCAGGGTGTTGGATAAAGGAAGAATATTATTCTTATTTTCGAGTAAAACAATCGATTCTTGCGCCGCTCTGCGGGCCACTGCCCGGTGAGGTTCACTGTTCCATCCGGGATATTGCTTCGACCAATCCAACGATCGGGAAGGATTTTCTTCAAACAACCCCATCCGAAACATTACGCGAAGCAGCGTGCGACAAGTAAAATCAATATCTTCCATATTTATTTCTCCCTTTACGGCAGCTTCAATAACGTCCTTATCATTATAAGTATCTCCGCAATTGGTAGCAATTCCCGCAGCCAAACTCTGACGGGCAGCTTCCACTTTATCAATGGCCGTATAGTGCTTTCTGGCTGTAAGGTTACCGATAGCGCCGCAATCGCTCACAATATAACCGTCAAATCCCCACTCGTCGCGAAGAATACCTTTTAACAATTCCGTACTTTTGGCAATGGGTACGCCGAGGAAATCCGAATAGGCCATCATGATCGACTCATACTTGTATTTTCGAAATGTTTCACGGAAAGGCACCAAGTGAATTTCTCTCCATTCCCGCTCGGATAAGCCGATATCATGCGAATCTCGGCCCCCCAACGGAGCACCGTGTCCCCCAAAATGCTTCGGCGTGGTCATTAATCCTTTGGATTGGTACCCTTTAATCCATGCACCGCCTATCTCACTCACCAAAACGGGATCTTCTCCGTACGTTTCTTCACATCTTCCCCACCGCGGATCCTGAGCTACGTCCAAGACAGGAGACCAAGCTTGTATAGCATGGGCGCTTACCGTCTCGTCTCCTATCACACCCGCGACTTCTTCCACCAATTTCCGATTCCATGTAGCTCCCATAGCGATGGATTGCGGAAAAACGGTTGCACCCGATCCGTAAGAGAAACCATGAATGGCTTCTACTTTCTTAATATCGGGTATTCCCAAATGAGGAATTCCCGGGATACCCCACCCTTCCCGTAAAAGTTCCATTTTTTCCTCGGGAGTCATTACCGATAAGAGTAAATCGATACGTTCTTCTACCGAACGAGCGGGATTCATCCAAGGCATGTCTTTAGCAACCGATGTTTTGGCTTCTATGGAGTTATCGTAATGAATCCCGATCTCACTGATCGTAACGGGAGAGTTTACTTGTTTACCGGCAAACTGAATGCGAAGGTGCGCTCCGTATTTAGGTTTAAAGGACAAAATAAACGGTTCGCTCCCCGTCACGGTATAATCCAACGGTTCACCGAGATTCATCGGATCATAGGTAATATACAGACTGATTAACTTTTGAATGATTTCGGGATTTAATCCTTTCCCCCGTATGTGCACTTTGTCTATATCTCCCGGAGTTTGCAAAACATACATCAAATGCTGTTGCTTTTCCAATTCTTTTGCAGTCAATTGCCAACCGCTTTTCAAATCTCCGTCAAAGGTTAAAGCAGCGCCGCTTTCGTTGACGGAAGCGCCGACCGAGGTAAAATCCCCGGCATGGAGGCACGTCGGCAGAAGGAGAGCTGTCAAAATAATAAAATAGAACTTTCTTTTATTCATACTGAATTGATTTTATGTTTTATAAAAAATGATTGACTTATATTGACTGTGAGCGTTTGTGCTCAACCGTAAGTTTTCCGGACAGGGTACCTTGGTCTTCAGCTTAAAACCGGAGGTAAGTCCCGTCAGGGACGGCATGCTGCCTAACCGCATGTCCGGTGTAAACGAAACTTGCGGGGCGAAAGAGGCCGCCCTCCTGTACTTCCGACGGTTCCGCATGGTCTCCCTCCGGGATTAGGGGGACTGCTATGTGCCGAGCCAATACCGGTAATCCGTATCTTTCCCGGATTTTCTGCTTAAGCGGATAACATTGCACTACCGCCCCCGGTGAAATGAGTTGTTTTCATTCACTGTTGAGTTTATCTTTTTAACCGATTATTAATAGTGATCACTTCATTTTTCTCCATATTATATACAGCGCTCCGTCCGTCAAGCCGTACATATAATTTCTTTCTCTCGGGAGATTTTATCTTAGCTTGAGTAAGCTTGCCGTTTTTCCATTCCAAATCGATTGTAAACCCTCCCCGGGCTTTAAATCCTTTAACGGATCCGTGAGGCATGGCATCCGGCAAAGACGGGAGCAATTCAATTTCAAAGTTACCGTCGACCGTTCGTACCTGACTTTGCAAAAACATTTCGGCAATGGCGGCGGCAGCCCCGAAATTACCGTCGATCTGAAAGGGAGGATGATTATCAAAAAGATTCGGCAAGGTTTTTTCCGATAGCAGTACCGACAACAGCTTATAGGCCCGGTTCCCGTCATGCAAACGATTCCACATGTTTATTTTCCATGCCAGGCTCCACCCGGTACCTCCATCCCCTCGTGCTTCGAGGGTTTTACGAGCTGCTTCCGCCAATACGGGAGTACCGGCTACGGATATTTGATTGCCGGGATGTAATGCATACAGGTGGGAAGTATGACGATGATGCGGTTCCACTTCTTCATAATCTTCTATCCACTCCATGATACGTCCTGTTTTTTCGCTTATTTGTATCGGAATCAGATTATGGAGCGCTTCTTCACAACGTTGCCGGAAACCGGTGTCTTTATTCAATAAGTGGCTTGCTTCTATGCAATTCGTCAATAACTCACTGATGATTTGCATATCCATGGCTGCTCCATACGTAAAACTTGAAGCATGACCGGTGCCGGGTAAAATAAAGCTGTTTTCCGGTGAATGAGACGGATTGGTTACCAGTTTGCCGGGAAACTTGGTGTCGGGAGGACATGCTACCAAGAAATCCAATATAAATTCGGCGGCGCCTTTCATCAACGGATAACCTCTTTCTTCCAAGAATTTCTTGTCTCCGGTATAAACATAATGTTCCCAAGGATGTTGTGCACACCAAGCGGCGCCCATGGGCCATATTCCTTGTACTCCGTCGGCCGGAGCGGTAAATCCCCAAGCATCTGTTAAATGATGCACCACCCATCCTTTGGCTCCATACATTTCTTCGGCGGTTTTGCGTCCGTAAGGAACCAATGCTTCCATCAGATCAAACATGGGTAAATGCATTTCCGACAGATTGGTTATTTCTGCCGGCCAATAATTCATCTGAAAGTTAATATTGGTATGATAATCGGCATTCCAAGGCGGCTGCATTTGCCAAGCCCATAATCCTTGCAAATTGGCAGGCATGGTTCCCGGACGTGAACTCGAAATCAACAGATAACGTCCAA
>DAIQOU010000796.1:0-1598 GCA_036787725.1 Bacteroidales bacterium | reverse complement strand
GCGCCTGAGCCCAAGGAGTCCCTCCTTCGGAAGCCGGCTTGGCTCCGTAAATACGTAAAGTTCCTTTGGTCGCATTGGTTGCGGTACCACTGGACATAACCACATACGATTCTCCGCTCGGAGTCAACGAAGCCACTACCGGATATTCACGTCCGGTACCGGAAGTACACTTATCGACTGAAGCTTTCTTTTCGAATGTTTTACCATCCAGAATATAAAGTTTTATCTGGTCCCGGTAAACGATTTCGTTTTCGCCGTCGTTATCGAAATCGAACATGCTCATTCCCGTACACATGGAAGTATTGTCATTAAAATCATTATCCCTTCTTAATTCTTCTATATCATTCAATACAGGATTGTACTGGTAGCGATAAATATAGGTACGGATGGGACTGGCATTATTGCTTCCCCCCATAAAGGCAATATCGGGATAAAGATTGGCATCCGTATCTCCGATGAAAGGCCAGGAGGCACTGACAGAGGTTCCGCCTTCAATCCCGCTGTTAATTGTTTTCGTATATTTTAAAGTTCCGGTTACAGGATTCCAAACACTGATTACGATCTGTCTGGTAGCAGAAGTTCCTGATGCAGCAATAGTTACCACCTCTATCTGGCCATCCAAATCAATATCCGACAAGCCGAAATAATTAGAATTAATCACTTTCGATTCTGCTGCAATCATTTGCGTAACCGTATTACCTGATGTTCCGTTCGGATTGGTCAGGTTTACTTTATAAACCATATTTCCTCTTATGATTTCCGGAATGCCGTCTCCATCGATATCTTGTGCAACCGAGTTAAAATTGGTAATTCCCGAATAAAGGGTTACCAGTTTATTGTTCTTATACCCGTAAATGGAAGTTCCCGCATAAATCTCAGGGATACCGTCATTGTTGAAATCCGCAATCCCCACACTTTGAAGATAAGCTTGAGCGGAAGTTACTTCATCTTTTTTCACTCCTGTCCGATCATACACGGCCAACTTAAAGGATGTAGTTCCCATAGGAACGATAATTTCACCGAATCCGTCATTATCCAAATCCGCCAACACGATGGAATTATTGGTATTCAAATACGCCCCTCCCAAATTGATCTGAGCTTTACGCTTCAGTTTGGTACCGTCAGCCGTCCGGGTCTTAAAATCATAAATATTTACATATTGATAATTCCCGTGAGAAGCACTGGCTGCCGGAATAACCATCTCGGCATAGCCGTCTCCGTCCAGATCACCAATAGCTGCAGCAAAATAAGTACTCGTTTCGTCTTCCGTTTCAACCACCTGATTGATAGTAAAATTAAAACTCCCCATAATATGATTACAATCACCGGCATCAAAGAAATTATCGGGAAGATTGTAATTGGCACTCGCTCTCAACCAGGTATACTGAGCCTGTAAGGATCCGCCCAAGAAGGGCAGAAGTCCCAAAAACGCAATAAGTAGTCTTTTTTTCATCTCTCCTCCTTTCTTTCCGCGGTTTGAATTCCTTTTTTCTTATACAGGGCGTAAGCCAGTCCCGCCACAATCAATACCAAACAGCCGTCTTTTACCGGAAGACCGCCGATGGGATCGCCCCCGGGACCGTACAATGCGGGTTGAT
>DAIQOU010000795.1:0-1604 GCA_036787725.1 Bacteroidales bacterium | reverse complement strand
TCTCCGGTTGTCAGCATTAATAGAGGATCCTCAAAAACAAATTGTAAAACTTAAAATAGAAAAAATGATGACAACAAAAGATGCCGGATCGGGATTCTTTGGAAGAAACCCTTTCGATAACGACACAAGAAAAAAATTCCGGGAAGAATGGTCTAAAATGACCGATAGTGAAAAACTGGACTTTATGAATAAAAGGATGGAGCATATGGGAGAAGACCGGTTTTCCGTCGAATTTATAGATGCCCGTTGTGAAGAATGGATGAAAAAAACAACCGAAGAAAAGGAAGCATTCATCAATGAACGAAAAAAAGCGTTTAAAGAAAGATTTTCACACCCGGGAGGCTTATTTGGTCACGGCAGGTTTGGCTTCGGGTTTGGCCCGGGAGAAAGAGAAGAAGGTTCTTCCGGAGACTGCTTTTTATAAAACCGAGAGTTATAAGGACATGCAGGAGTTAATTCTGCCTCTGTCCTTGTAATTTAACAAGAAAAAAAGGAAAAGAAAAAGAGAGAAAAAAATGAAAAATAAACGTATGAAACGAAAAGGTATAAAAATGTTGTTCTTAGGAATCATTGTATTAGCCGCCATAAGTGCAATTGTAATGTTATTGTGGAACCTCTTCATACCGGGAATATTCGGTTTGGCAACCATTAATTTCTGGCAGGCTTCGGGTCTATTTATCCTCGCACGTATTTTCTTTGGCGGTTTCGGATTTGGCAGAAGAATGATGATGCACCCCGGCATGCACGCTCCGGGTGAAAATCCCATTCACAAGAAATGGATGAAAATGTCACCGGAACAACGCAGAGAGTTCATTGAAAAAAGAAGAAAATTCGGCTTCGGAGGCCCTTTCGACAGAAATCACTTTGATATGGAAAAACATGAAGAACACGGAGAAGAGGATGAATGAAACGGTCGGAAAAGAAAACGTCGAGCAATGGATAAAAGAGTACCAACCCCGGCTAAAATCATTTATTCGGAAAAGGGTTTCCAATAAGGAAGATGCAGAAGATATCTTACAGGATGTATTTTATCAGCTGATTAAAACGGTGGAAGATACGGTTAATCCGATTGAACAGGTGGCTGCATGGCTGTACCGTGTAGCCAGGAATACAATTATTAACAAGGGGAAAAAAATTCAAGAAGAAGAGTTGCCCGTATCCCGTTACGATGAAGAGGGAGAGATATTAAAAGAATTTTCCGAGGTCTTGTTCAACGATGACAATCCGACTCCCGAAACGGAATACCTGCGTTCGCTTGTTTGGCAAGAATTGGCAACCGCTCTCTCCGAATTACCCCCCGAGCAGAAAGATGCTTTCGAATTGACGGAACTGGACGGTTTACCGGTAAAGGAAGTAGCTCAAAGTATGGGTGTCTCCGTCAACACCCTATTATCTCGCAAACACTATGCTGTGAAATACCTTCGCAAACGACTGGAAGGATTGTATATTGATATCCTCAATTCCTAACTATTTTTTTTAATCACCAACATACCTATCGGTAGGTATTTTCAATTAACGGAATAACCGCAAAACCCGCATATGAAGGTTGAAAGAAAGCATATGTCCGGGACCGGGTTTCTTATGTCTCAATACAAAAAACAAAA
>DAIQOU010000794.1:0-1605 GCA_036787725.1 Bacteroidales bacterium | reverse complement strand
CTTTTATGACAGAGTGAGATAAAAAAGAAAGACCGGATGAAATATTTTCAGAAGACAGAGAGAATATACTACACACATGCAGAAAAAAAACAGACAGAAAAATACGCATGAATTAAAGCTTTATGTTGAATGCCTATTTCAAAATAATCGTAAATATATTAAGAATTATCTATTATAACAAGGGTTCTTTTTAAAAAAAGCCTTCTGTAAAGCCTTATTATGAATCATTAATAATTTCATCTCTTTTTCTTAATCCTGCCAACGAGGAAAAGGGAAAAATGTAAAGGTATAAAGGGAAAAAAAGAAAAGAAATGCAAACCAAATTCCGGCGGGAGAAAGGAGTTATAAACGATCCGCAGGCCTTGCTTTAACTCCGCCTGCGGTCCAAGATCCGATGCTTACGCCGAGCTTCCCCTTCAATCATACAGGGTCTCCTTTCTTCGGGAATTACCTGTTGCCTTCCGTGAAGGATTGAGCGTGCAAAGGGAGGGAGAATTGCTCCGCTTCCTCATTCCCGCCTCCCGGTTTTTATTCCGTTTCTTTCTCTTTCAGATAAATGCGTAACAACTCAAAAAAAGAAGGGGCATCCAGTAAAACGATTTTTCCGTCTTGTCTTTCTATTTCATCTACCGTCTCAACATACCAACGAGGACTTTTCAAGATATTTCGGAACCAATGAAAAGGAATATCCGCCGCTCGTTCATGTACTCTGTCTACTATGACTTTTGCTGCTTTTTTAGGATCCGAATCATTCACATCCAAGTCGGCTCTTATCACCGGCATATTGCCGTGCATCATGGCCAACGGTATTTTTTGCGGAACAATCCCGTCGGGACTGAACGAAGCATAGCAATCCAATCCGTCTTTATTCAAGCCGGGAGCCTCCCCGTCAATCACGAACCCGGTAATCGTCAATCCCCATTTCTTATAATAGGGTTTACAATGGTTAGCCCAGGCATCGAGGCCCGAAGGCAACCCGGAAATGGGACGCGGCTCTTGCAACATTCCGGGCATAAGATAACCGGCTCCATTGTCGGCAGCCGCAAAATAATCGTTCGGAGTCGCCGTTTTCCGAAAATTATGGAGTATATGAGGAACCCGCTGTTGCAAAACCGGACTGATACACCACATCAACGGTCTTTTGCCCCGAGCCGGATCATCCCAAATGGAAGGAGTACGCTGACTTATCCAAGAAGAAGCATCATAATCGCCCACATAAAAAACAATAAAGTTTCGACCGTCCAAGTTAATCCGACCGTCTGCCGTAAGCAATCCCCGCTCTTTTAATTCATCGGGAGATACCCTGCGTTGGGGATATTTTTTCTCTAACGGAAAATGTTGCCAAAAAGAAGCATTGGCCAACGCACCGTAACCGATCGCATCCGCATCCTTAAATGCATTATAAGCGCTTATGATCCGACTGAATTCCCACTCGGTGGGAACATCGTCATGAATTCCTCCCGCATGCCTCGTATATTTATACGCCCAAGCGGGGAAACCGCCTATATAACATATTTTTTTTCCTTTATTTTGTTGATAGGCCAGTAAAAGAAATTCTTTCAACGTAGCCAAATCGGTACCGACCGGCTGATCAGGCTCATCTGT
>DAIQOU010000339.1:0-5468 GCA_036787725.1 Bacteroidales bacterium | reverse complement strand
GTATGTGCAATTCCGATAGTTCCGGACACATCTTTGTCTTTTGCATACTCTTCCAGTTCCCGCACCCGACCTTTATATTTATAGACAGATAATTGTCCCGTCCGGTTAATAAGAGCCACTCCGGCACTGTCGTAGCCTCTGTATTCCAATCGATGCAATCCTTTTATTAAAATGGGATACGCATCCCTATATCCTATATATCCGACAATTCCACACATAAATTCTTATTTTACAAATAATAATGTTTTTACGTTACTCCTCACTAACAACTTCATTCGAAAACACTCTTTTTTACAATCGGACAAAAATAAAAAATATTATCTCATATAGGATCAAAAAGAAATAAAATTAATGATTTACCCATCAATTATCTTAACTTTCCCTTCTAAAACATTAAAATTGATGCAATAAATTAATTTGAAAATTATCGGAACAGCTGCCTGGGGTGAACACGACCACGGATTCTTTACATCACGCAATAGAAAGAGTAAATTATAAATAACGGGATAAAATTGTACCTTTGCACAAAAAAAGGACATGTTGAAAAAAGAAACCATGGCGTTTCTAAAAGCGCTGAAAGTAAATAATAACCGTGACTGGTTCGCCGAAAATAAAAGCCGTTATGATGATGCCCGCTCCGACTTTGAAGCATTGGTTAGCCGGTTAATTGCCGGCATATCCGCTTTTGACCCGGAAATCAGCTATACAGATCCTAAGAAAGCCATTTTCCGTATATATCGGGACACTCGCTTTTCTCCGGACAAAACGCCTTACAAAACGCACTTCGGAGCCGTATTTCGTCCGCAAGGAATGGATAAATCATCGGGATATTACATTCATGCCGATCCGGAAGAAAGTTTTCTTACCTGCGGACACTACATGCTTCGTCCCGATCAACTAAAGAAAGTGAGAAAAGGCATCTATGACGATTATACTACTTTCCGATCCATTTTAGAAGAAAAACAGTTCAAAAAAGAAATCGGAGATTTATACTTCGGAGATGAAATGTTGAAACGAGTTCCAAACGGATTCGAGAAGGATCATCCGGCAGCAGAATACCTTAAACTGAAGCATATTTATGCATTAAAAAACGTTCCGGAACAAAAGTTTTTTGATCCTGACTTTGTAGAATATGCTGTCAACATTTATAAAATCATGCTTCCTCTCAATACATTTTTGAATGAGTTACTGGAAGAATGATCAATCCGTATTTCTTCTATTCATCAATTTCTCCATATAAGCGGCAACGGCTTCTTTTTCTTCGGGAAGAGGTGCCCAAGGAGCGATATTCTCCGAAGTAAGGGGAGCAAAGGGACCTTCTTTTACTTCATAAAGTACGGTCCCGGATTCCAGAACAATAAAGGAATGCCAAACTCCGGCTTCTATCTCCATTCCGTAACATCCTTTATCCGGATTAATTTCTGTCCTTTGCACAACATTTCCTTCATTATCAAAAATAAAAGCTAATATACTGCCTCGCAATACAAGTAAAGACTCATCCTTATCCGGATTTAAATGACGATGAGGGGGAAAATAAGTTCCCGGTTCAACGGCATTCAACAACCGGTGTACCGATTCTTCCAACGATTTATGAAAATTGTAATTTATTCTCCGCCGAGGATTCTTTACGGCCATTTCGGATACTTGATCCAACAATTCGGTAGTTATCAGTTGCATGTTCTTTTTTACAAACATATCAAAAACCGGCAAGATGACAAAATCAATGATAAACAAAGTGTCCCCCAAAGCCCGAAACTTGGAGGGACACTTCTAACCAAAATTATAAGTTCTTATTTCCGATTTATTAAAACAGCTTCATTCGTAATGCCATTTTTACTCCAAACGAAATAAGTTTAACCTTATCGGTCGCATTGGAATCAATCATTCCGTTATAACGGATTCCTTTCCCTACTTGAGAATTTGCACCCGATATATATTGACTTGGAGCAGACATCAATTGTTGGCTTCCATGTTCTTTAATATCATTCAATCCGTAATCGATATAGCCTCCGAGCATCAGATCCATTCCTTTGCCGACATCCACCATTATTCCCAGTTCAGCTGTACCGGCAATACCCGGTTTAAGCTTCATTTTATCATTCCATTTTACATTATTGTCCGGACCGGTAACGGTTCCGAACCCATGTTGGGTAACAGGGGGCTCTCCCGGAGCCCCGTAATCGATACCGATATTATCTTCAAATACATAATAACCCGAGATATTCAATTGTCGATCCGCATTATTACGGATTTTGAATCTTGAATTGGTAGGCGCCTGAAGTTTCACTCCCAGTCCCGTATACATACCCCATCTGCCGGTACCAAATCGAGTTTGGTACATCGCCATAAGCGGAACTTCCACCATAAATGAAGAATGCTTTTCTTCCCAATTTCCCAATCGTGCCCTAAGCTCATAATTACGCGGTTCTCCCGATATATTATCATCGTCCGTTTGATTTCCCAGATTAAAATAATCTCCGGCATTTACCTCTCCGCGTAATTGGCCCTTGGTTTGATAATAAGAAAGACCGACTCCGGTAGCTATTCCCCAATGTGAATTGAAAAAGTAGCTGTAACCTAAGTGAAATCCTCCTCCAAGCCCGGTTTTCCGTTTTCCGTCCACGCCATTATTGAACTCGTAATCAAAAGCCGAAGACCCTACATTTCCTCCTATCGAAAAATAAGACTTCTTTTCTTGAGCAAATAACGTTCCTGCCAGCAGTACGGCAGCAATCAGGAATCCTATCTTCTTTTTGTTATAATCATTTATACTCATTTTTTTATTCTTTTAGTATTGATTCAACTCTTTTATTATTTAATAATGATCTTTTGGACGGTTACCCGTTTGGACTCATCTGTTATCTTAACAATATAGTTGCCGGGGATCATACCCATCGGGATATTGGTTTCATATCCTTTTGCCGTTCCTTTGTATACAGATCTTCCCGCAAAGTTGAATATTTCGATTTGAATATTTTCCGGATCTTCGTCTGTCGGAATCAACACCGTCATCACCGAATTTCTTTCTATCGGATTAGGATATACGCTTATTTTTCCGGAGCGTTCCAATTGCATAAATTCCATGGGACAACTTTCGTCGTATGTACCGTCAGCTCGATAAGCCCGGACAAAATACGAACCGGTCAATCCGTTTGCATCTGTATAATATACAGACTTTCCGTATTCGGAAATAGGACTGCCGTCCTTATACCACTGATAAGAAACATATTGATTTTCTGTATCCAATACGAATAATACATCATCCCATTTGATCCGGATTTTAAATGAACGAACAGTTACGTTCGACTCGCTACTCTTTACAGATCCGCATTCACCTGATACGATCACATAATAAATACCATCTTCCATCCCTGTCAATTCCGGTTCATCAGCTCCTTCTATCGAAGACCCGTTACGATACCATTGATAAGACAAGTCTTTTCCTACGGCATTTACCGATAACATAAACCGGTCCTCTCCGCAAATTTCTATCGAGGATTGAGGCTGTTCTAAAATCCTTACTCCCGGAATTACATCAAACGTAAAAGGATAATCAATTATCAAATTCGGATTATCATGGAAAGCCAAATGAAGGGTTGCATGATAATGACCGGGGATAACAGTTCCGGTAATCGGCACTGTAATGTGATCTTCAGGTAAGGTATTCTTTCCGATTACATCATTAAATCCGGCCCCTTTGGCATTCTCCGAGAAAACCACGGTATACTTCTATATCCTCTTCATTTGTCAGCAAATCAAATGAAACAGTAAGTTCATCCCGGTTTGTACACACATCATCCACCGGATTAATTGAAATGGCCGGCTCGGGATTCGGTACGGAATTCTCCCGAATCATTACAGTATGTTGATAAATTGAATCTTGTTTATAAAATACATCTTCAATCTTATTCCCTCCTTTATATAAAGAGAGGCGAGAAACGGTATAAATATAATTTCCGGGCAACACAAGAGATTCTCCCTCATTAAAAGTATAGCGCAACGTATTACTTGTCGGTTCCATATCATGATGATATTGAACAGGAGTTGCTCCATATTCTATATTCCAACTGTCATAATCCACCTGTTCGCTTACCAAAGGACGAATTTGAACGTATACGGGCGTCCCTTTTATTACATTGGTAATGGTTTTATTGGCAACATCCGTAAAGGCAGCTATATTATTGCCGGTTGTAGAAACAGACCACTGTAATTGAGGCTTTTCTCCCGGTTCCGGATTTTGTTTGTCATGTACAGTGACGGTTACACTTTCATCCAATCCGGTTGAACAACCTCCTACTCTTTCAAGCCAATTCAATGTATATGTATAAGAACCGACTGCTGTTGGAGTAACATCCGCAGTATACCGGTTGGAATTATAATTCTCCACTTTTACTGTACTGTCTCCCACGGTATAAGTAAAATTCCAAGGACCGTCATCCGGGAACGAGATAATGATTTGAGTCTTTTCTCCCAAGGTAATATCCGTATGAGAAACAGTTATGTCTCCCGTAGGAAGATCCGACATGCTGACTTGTGCATCTGTACTCTTTTGAGTCCCGCAAGTTCCCGAAACCACCACAAAATAAGTCCCTTCTTTATCCGAGGTCAGCATAGAACCGTAATTAGTGGCAATGGCTCCCGGTATCGGATGATTATTCAGATACCATTGATAAGTAAGATTTTCTCCTGTTGCCTCTACCGATAGATTAAAACTGTCCCTTTGGCAAACTTCCGTTACCGATTGCGGATGTCGTAAAATTTCCACACTTGAAAGTACGTCAAACACAAAAGGATACGCATCAATGAGATTAGGAGTTCCCGCAAAATGTAAATAAACGGTACCATGATAATGTCCGGGAATCACAGGCCCGAAAACAGGAACGGTAATATGATCTACCGGCATTGGTTGGAAATCGACTATATCCACAAACCCGGCATTTTTAGCATCATTCGAAAACAAGATATTATATTCCATTCCTTCTGAAGTCAACCGATCAAAAGGTATATCGAAGGATACGGCATCTTTACACATGTCTGCAATCTCTCTTATAGCTATCGCCGGAACGGGATCCGGGGTCTGAACATCCGTTATTACTACCGTATGTTGATAAGTAGAGTCCTTAAAAGTACATTCGCTGACTTGAATTCCATTCCGGTAAAGAATTAATCTGGTTACCGTATAAATATGAGTTCCTTCCGACTGTACCGGATTGCCGTTATTGAATGTATAACGGACATTCACATTTGCCGGAGTCATTTCGATATGATTGTCGGCAGGAGAAGCTCCGTAAAGGACTTTCCACTGATCAAACAAAACGGTACCGTCAGTGACCGGACGTATTTGAACATAGACCGGTGTTCCTTCCAACACATTGGTCAGGGTATGATTATCCACATCGAGAAACGCATTGGATCCGGCAACAGATACAGACCATTGCAAATTAGGTTTATTCCCAACCACTATCGTC
>DAIQOU010000338.1:0-5475 GCA_036787725.1 Bacteroidales bacterium | reverse complement strand
TATATAGCAGGTAATAATGTAGTCAATAACAACCCTATTGAAAAGATAGCAGAATTATTTGAAAAACTATTAGAGAAGGAGCAGGAAAAAATTGCTTTGTTAGAGAAGTTGTTGAGAGAGAGGAAATGATTTATGAAGAAAACCGCGATTTTAAAGTACCCGGATCCACTACCACCTCTTCTGAACGTAATCTCTATAAAACAATAAATTCAAGCCCCTCCTCAATCATTTTATATCTCCTCCAACGCCCGGTCCAAATCAGCCAACAAATCCTCAATATGTTCGGTCCCGATCGACAAACGTACGGTGCCCGGGAAAATTCCCTGTTCCGCAAGTTCGGTTTCACTGAGTTGAGAATGAGTGGTAGTAGCCGGATGAATCACGAGGGATTTGACATCCGCCACATTAGCCAACAAAGAGAAGAGTTGCAAACTGTCGATAAAACGATGTGCTTCCTGTTGGCCGCCCCGAATCTCAAAGGTAAAAATAGAGCCGGCTCCCTGAGGAAAATACCGTTTATATAAAGTATGATCGGGATGTTCGGGTAATGCAGGATGATGAACGCGCTTCACTTTCGGGTGATTGTTGAGGTATTCCACCACTTTCAGCGCATTCGATACATGCCGTTCTACCCGCAGAGAAAGGGTTTCCAATCCTTGTAACAGAAGAAATGCATTCAGCGGACTGATCGTTGCCCCGGTATCGCGAAGCAAGATGGCACGAATACGAACCACATAAGCCGCCGCTCCCGCCGCATCCGTAAACCGCACCCCGTGATAGCTCGGATCCGGTTCGGTCAACTGAGGAAACTTACCCGAACCGATCCAATCGAATTTACCGGAATCTACAATCACTCCTCCCAACGAGGTACCGTGTCCTCCGATGAATTTGGTGGCCGAATGAATCACAATATCCGCTCCATATTCAATCGGGCGAATGAGATAAGGAGTACCGAATGTATTATCTACAATCAGCGGAATACGATGTTTATGAGCAATCGCCGCAACAGCTTCGATATCTATTATATTGGAATTGGGATTACCTAAGGTTTCAATAAAAACTGCTTTAGTATTCTCCCGGATCGCTTTTTCGAAATTGGAGAGATCGGAAGGGTCTGCAAACGTAGTGGTGATTCCATAGGCCGGTAAGGTATTTGCCAGCAGATTATAAGTTCCTCCGTAAATGGTTTTGGCCGATACAATATGATCGCCCGCCCGGGTAATATTTTGCAAAGCATACGTGATGGCAGCCGCCCCCGAAGCTACTGCCAATCCGGCGATACCGCCTTCCAACACAGCCACCCGTTCTTCAAAAACACCTTGGGTAGGATTGGTCAAACGACCGTAAATATTGCCCGGATCCGTAAGACCGAAGCGAGCGGCTGCATGTTCCGAATCCCGAAATACATACGAAGTTGTTTGATAAACAGGTACTGCCCGTGCTCCGGTAGCGGGATCCGGTTGTTCTTGTCCCACATGAAGTTGTAATGTCTCAAAATGCCATTCTTTTCGTTCCATAATGTTGTCTTTATAATTAAGTTGAATAGATTATTTTCCAACAAAGTTAAAGCACAAAGAAATATCAAACAACATTATTTGAAAATTCAGAAAATATAACTACATTTACCTATTTATCAATAAATATTTTCCAACGAATATATAAAAACAATCTTATTAAAGAATCTTATTCTATGGACGCATTAGACAAAATCGATATACAATTACTGCGTATTCTCCAGCAAAACTCCAAATTGACGACCAAAGAACTCGCCGCGCGGGTTAATCTATCCACCACTCCCGTTTTTGAGCGACTTAAACGACTCGAATCGGAAGGCTATATTAAAAAATACGTTGCCATACTGGACGCCGAAAAGTTAAACTTCGGATTTGTTGTCTTTTGCAGCGTTAAGCTCAGGAGACTGAACCGGGAGATCGCCGAAGAATTTTCCCGTATCATACAAGAAATCCCGGAAGTAACGGAATGCTACAATATCTCCGGGGAATACGATTTTCTATTGAAAATCCACGCCCCCGACATGAAGTATTATCAGGAATTCATTCTGAATGTATTGGGCACCATCGAAAGCTTGGGTTCACTCACCAGTACGTTTGTGATGGCCGATATTAAACATAATTACGGAATTTCTATCTGACAGTCTTTGTCTAACGTCAGTATTTATATCCGACAGAAAAGGTCAAGCTATAGTTTCGATATTTATAACCGGCACTCCGGGCAATGTTTGTCAATCCCTGCTCGTAACCTATATTCAGATTTATCTTTTTATACTCGAGATTAACCAAAGCAGCCGCTCCGCAATCAAATCGTTTTAACTCATCATAAAAAGATTCATCATTATCTCCGAATGTATTATATTTACGTTCGGTGGTACCGCTGGTGAACTATACGATGGCACCCGGTAAAAGGAGGCATTCTTTTGTTCAAAAAAAGCCTATAAAAAATGATCCGTTAATCCCGGCTTAACATCATTTCTTTCAGCCGTTTCCGATTGATCTTTCCGGTTTCGGTCAAAGGAATGTGTTTCATTTGGATGATTTTCTTGGGACGATAATAAGGTGGCAAATCCTCAAAAGAGGTACCATTCATCTCCCCTTCCGTCACCAATACAATAATCTCTCCAAACTTGGGATCCGGTAAAGAAGTGACGGCAAAAGAACCCTGTATCAACGGCTTCAACAGTTTTTCTATTTGTTCTGCAGGAACTTTAACTCCTCCGGTATTGATGATGTTGTCTTTTCTTCCCAAAATGCAAAAGCTGCCATCCTCATACAACTCGGCAATATCGTTGGTATACAATCGTTCGGAAGCCACCCGGGGAGCATCGATAATCAATGTATTCTCTTCCGAAAGAGACAGGGTAACAGAAGGAAAAGGAATGTATCGTTCGGAAGCTTCCCGGCCGTTGAGCTTTCGCAATGCAATGTGCGAAAGCGTTTCTGTCATTCCGTAAGTGGAATACACGTGATGAGGAAATTCTCGAAGTGTTTCTTCTATCCCGGGATCAAGTGCCGCACCGCCGATAATCAGCTTTCGGATGCTCTTCAACCGTTCTTTTGCCATAGCCGATTGCAGGCATTGATATACTTGCAAAGGGACCATGGCAGCAAAGTCAAACAAAACCGAACTGTTTTTCAACGGGTCGGAAGTCGGTTCCACGGGATACAAATCCAGCCCGGCAACCCATGCGCGTACGACCATCATTTTGCCCGCAATATAGTCCAACGGCATACACAACAAAGCTGTATTTCCCGGTTGTAAATTCAGGAAAGAGCAAGTAAGCCGGGCACTTTCCATCATCCGTTGTTTCTCCACCCGGATTTTCTTGGGAATTCCCGTAGATCCGGAAGTTTGAACTTCCACCCAAGGCAATTCGGAAAACCAATCTTGCAAAAAGAAAAACAAACGACGATGAAAACCGGATTGAAGCGCAAACCCGCATGGTTGTTCCGCACGAAAAAAGTCGGAAGTATACCTTTTTCCTTCAATGCTTATCGTTTGCAACGAACTGTCCTTTTCCTGCATTTTTAAAGCAATTCGTTTAACGAAAATACATTCCCGTTCGGATCGTATTCCAAATAATCTTTCCGAACGGTCAACGGCATTTCCAAATTATTAGTATATAAAGCACCTGTTCCCAAGCCTTGGGGGAGGGAATTATTATATGTAGCACATTGATTCGCAATGGCATTCAATCCGATATTCGACTCCAGTGCCGAAGTGATCCACCACCCGATTCCGAGTTTTTCAGCCAATCGGATCCATTCTTCCATTCCTCGCAATCCTCCATGAAGGGTAGGTTTAAGAATAATGTATTGAGGCCGAACAGTTTCCAGCAGGGATTTCTTTTGTTGAGGATCATTTACCCCGATCAGTTCTTCATCCAATGCAATCGGCAAAGGAGAAGAAGAAGTCAACCGAGCCATCTCGTCCCGGTACCCGGCCCGAATCGGTTGTTCTATCGAATGCAAATCCAATTCCGCCAATCGTTTTAACTTTTCCAACGCTTCTTCCGGAGTGAAGGCTCCGTTAGCATCCACCCTCAACGTAATCTCGGAACCGGAAAACCGTTTACGGATATTTCGCAACAACGACAATTCTTCTTCAAAATCAACCGCTCCGATTTTTAACTTAATACATCGAAATCCGTTTTCTATCTTCGCTTCTATTTGCTCCGACATATACCGGTAATCTCCCATCCAGATCAATCCGTTGATTTGAATCCCCTTTTCTCCCCGGGCAAAAGGAGTATTATACAACGAAAAAGTCTTTCGCCGGTAATGCAGCAATGCCGTTTCCAATCCGAAAAGAATAGAAGGATACGGCCTTAACTCTTCTACACTCAATCGTTGTTCCCGAAGTAATCGATCCCGAAATTTTCTTAAAATCGTTTCATATCGAGCGGAATAATCGGCACTTAAATCAGGCAACGGCGCACATTCACCGATCCCCCACCGATCGGGATCGGTTGCAGAACGAACAATAACATACCATATCCGATGTTCCCGATAAACTCCCCGGGAAGTCCCGGCCGGTCGTTTGAAAAATAAGGTATAAGGAACAATCCGGATTTCCGAAATTCCGGAGGGACAAACAAGAAACAAATCTTCCGCATTTTCCATTCTCAAGGAAACTTGGGAAATTGTTTGAAATCAGGTTTCCGTTTTTCCAGGAAGGCATGCTTTCCTTCCTGCGCTTCTTCGGTCAGGTAATACAAAAGAGTTGCATTTCCGGCCAACTCCTGAATTCCGGCTTGTCCGTCCAGTTCGGCATTCAATCCCATTTTTATCATGCGCATGGCCATGGGACTGTGTTGCATCATTTCCCGGGCCCATTTGACGGTTTCATCTTCCAATTGTTCAAAGGGCACTACTGTATTGACCAATCCCATTTCCAACGCTTCCCGTGCCGAATATTGGCGACAAAGAAACCAGATTTCCCGGGCTTTCTTTTGTCCTACAATACGGGCCAGATAAGAAGAACCGAAACCGGCATCAAAACTGCCCACACGCGGACCGGTTTGTCCGAAAACGGCATTTTCCGAAGCAATGGAAAGATCGCATACCACATGCAGCACATGACCTCCACCGATAGCATAGCCGTTGACCATGGCAATCACCGGCTTGGGCAATGAACGGATTTGTTTCTGAACTTCCAATACCTGTAAACGGGGAACCCCGTCTTTTCCGATATACCCTCCTTTCCCTTTCACGTTCTGATCTCCTCCCGAACAAAAGGCTTTATCTCCGGCACCGGTAATTACCACCACATAAATATCCTGATCTTCGTGACAAATGCGTAAAGCATCACTCATTTCCATCGTAGTGGTCGGAGTAAATGCATTTCTATAACGGGGACGATTGATAGTGATGCGTCCGATTCCTTCGTAAAAATCAAACAGGATTTCTTCGTATTCCTTTACTGTTTTCCAATCTCTTGTTGCCATAACAATTGAGTTAT
>DAIQOU010000337.1:0-5480 GCA_036787725.1 Bacteroidales bacterium | reverse complement strand
TTTCTTGACAGAACTGAAAGAATGGCTGAGAAGTTTCTGACTTTTCATTTAATTTTCTAAAAATAAAATTTTTCATTCAATAACGGGCTTATTTGCTTATATTTGTCAAATATTTTTATATATTTGCAACAATGGTCTGTTGGATGCCTGTTAGATGATAATACTATTAATAATGATGGGAAGATAAGAAATGCTTGTCTGTACGAGAATATCAACATACAGCAAGCCTTAATTGGAATATTACAATGACACCGGATAAACTAAATGAAATCCTATTAGACGAAATAAAGAAAAAACTGCCGGCAAAAGCTAATCTTACCCATATACTTATGGAGTCATTGCATATTGGCAAAGAAGCTGTTTATCGTCGATTGCGTAGAGAGGTTCCTTTCACTCTTTATGAAGTTTATATATTGGCAAAAAAACTGCAGTTGTCTTTAGATCGTATTATGGGCCTTTGTCCTCATAATTTGGTTTTTGAATGGATTCCCAATCAGTATTTCGATATGAGGGAAATTGATTTTCACATGCTTCAGGAATATTTGGATGTAGTGAAAGCAGCTGTGACAGACGGAAACTCCGAGTTTGCCTATTCTTGTAATACCTTTCCTCAATACCCTTCCTTAAAATCGGAAGAATTATATAAGTTCTTTTCTTTTAAATGGATGTATTGGAATCGAAATACGGAAGCCGTTATTCATTACGATAAGGTAGAAATACACCCTCATTCGCTAGAATTGACCAAGAAACTCATCCGTGAAAAAATGAATATCGAAAACACCTATTATATATGGGATAATACGGTATTTAAATCCGTTGTAAATGAAATCGGTTACTTTTCGGAAATAAACCTGATCTCCAAAGAGAATGTAGAAAAATTAAAAAAAGAATTACTCTCATTATTGGATGACCTGGAGCAAATTGCCGTGGAAGGAAAGTTTAAAACCGGAAAAAAAGTGCAGATATACATTACAAATATAAATTTTGATACGACTTATTGTTATTTGACTTCTAAAAATTGCAATGTCAGTTTAATCGGAGCTTTTACTCATAATTATCTTGCAGCTTGCGATAAACAATCATTAGCAAAAATAAGAGGCCAGATTAATGCAATCAAGAAAAGTTCCACTTTAATATCCGAAAGCGGAGAGATTCAACGTATTTCTTTTTTTAACAAACAAAGAGAAATTATAAATTCATTATAATTTTCACAGATATTGCTTTATTGAATCGCAAAAGAAGCATAAAAAATCTTTTTTTAGTTCCGGCCGGGGCAATATTGACAATTGTGGAGACAATAAATTGAATTTGTTGCGAAAAAAGAAAAAATAAAATTTATATCTTTTGAAAATTTGCATAAAAAAAAGAAATCTTCAATTAACTTTGTAATGTAATAATAATAAACCAAAGAAATAATGAAGGATGTGTTTATGATTCCTATTTATGTCGTTTTTAATTACTATCTGTTGTAAACGCAAAATGCTTAACCCGGTTCTCCATTTCTTTTGTTAAACTATAAAGAAATGTTTGTTTTTTGAAAGTTTGCAGGTTATTGAATGGAAGGTCTCGAAAATGATCTTCCATATCAAAAATCCGCAGGAAGAATGATTATTTAATTTTTTAGAAATGAACAAGGAATATTAAAATATAATGGAATAAAGAGAAGTACAACTAAGATACTTTCTATCCTTATTCACATTCGACTATTAGCTTTTCTGACAGACACCTTAATCTATGTAAATAAATACACAAGTATAAAGGGTAATTGTGTATTTGTAGATCAAGCCGTATGAAAAAATTTTATTCTGTTTCAGATGCTTCTCAATTGAGAAGCATCTGAAACAGTACTTTTAAATGCATCTGTATAAGTATAAAATTTGATTGTAAATAAAATAACAATCAGAACCGATCAACAATAAATAGAAATAATTTGTTTACTTTGCATTGTTATTACCAACAATCAAAATTCAATGGGATTAGACCTTTTATTTACATTTTTCTTAGTTTTTCTGAATGGTTTTTTTGTTGCTGCGGAATTCGCAATTGTCAAAGTACGTACTACTCAAATCGAAATAAGAAAAGGAGCCGGAAAAAGAGCGGCAGCGGCAGCTAAAAGCGTAGTTTCCAATTTGGATGGATATTTAGCCGCAACCCAACTGGGAATTACGTTGGCATCATTGGGACTTGGTTGGGTAGGAGAAAGTGTCTTTACTAAAATCATTTACAACTTTTTTCACTGGGCCGGATTCGGAATGAGTGAAGCCACTGCTCAAAAAGCCGCCATCCCGGTAGCATTCTTATTAATTACCATTCTACATATTGTATTGGGAGAACTGGCCCCTAAATCGCTGGCAATCCGCAAACCGGTTCCGGTCACTTTCACCGTTGCCATCCCGCTGAGATTATTTTACATTATATTCCGCCCCTTTATATGGTTACTGAACGGACTCGCCAATGTATTGTTACGACTGATCGGAATTCGTCCGGTACAGGAGGGAGAAGAGATTCATTCCGAGGAAGAATTAAAGGTTATTATTTCCGAAAGCCAACGAGGCGGTATATTGGAAGAAACAGAAAAAGAACTGATCCAAAATGTTTTTAATTTGGGAGACCGCCAAATTCAATCACTCATGACACCGAGAAACGAGATTGCCTGGATCGATGTGAATGCCGGTCCGGAAGAAATAGGTCAACTCATCTTAAATGAAAAACATACCGTTTATCCGCTGTGCGAAGGAGATCTGGATAATGTGATCGGTTTTTTGCATACGAAAGACTTGATAGCCGAATTGTATACGAAACAAACTTTCAATGCACTTACCAAAGAGTTGAAACGAATCGTCCGGGAAGACCAGAGTGTAATTGCAACCAATAAGGCGTATGATGTATTGGAAAATTTTCAAAAAAAACGTTCTTATCAAGCGCTTGTTATTGATGAATTCGGAAGCGTCAAAGGTTTTGTTACCATCAATGATATTTTAGATGCTTTAGTAGGAGACATATCCGAAACGGATGAATTTGAATATACTTCGGAACTCCAGGAAGACGGCAGCCTGTTGATTGAAGGACAAATTCCTTTTGTCGAATTCTTGGAAAAAATCGGATACGACCAGGATTATTTCGATCCGAATGCCAATTATGTCACCTTGGGAGGATATGTTATGGAAGAATTGGGAAAAATCCCGTCGGAAGGAGATATTGCCCGATGGCGTTCTTTTACGTTGGAAATAGTAAAGATGGATCATAATCGGGTAGATAAGATCAAAGTGAGTAGCGATAATTCCGAACGTTCAAGCAACGAAGAAGAATAACCGGTTTGTCTAAGTCTTATCGGAATCGGCAGGATAAATCCTCATCTCACATTGCTTACAATCAAATTCCAATCTGAGTCTTGTTGATCGATGCAATAAATAAAGAGGTTCTTTATATTGCATTCGGAAGTCGTTTTCCTTGGGACAGCTTCCTATAACTTGCTTAAGACAATAACGAGTAAACATAACGGCAGCTTCCCACGGTCTCTTCTTTTCATAGGCCGGTTCTGCAACCAAAGACCCGTGCTGTTCATAAAATCGGCGGCTATTTTTATTCATCACATTTCCTCGATACGTCAAGGTTTTTACGGGAAACATCTCATCTGTTTTTTTTCTCTCAACGGATTTTGCGTTAAACACCTCCAAACGGCAAGCCAACAACTTTTCTGTTGCTCGCCTGCGTAAGTCGGAAAGAGAAGAAGCCGGTATAAACCAATTTTGTGAAAAACGAATTTCAATACCCGCAACATTAAAAACAGTATTTCCCGTCTTACATAAATTGTTCCGAATATTTTCTGTTTGATCTTTTAATGCCGGTTCCTTCTTGCATGGAAGCTGTACGGACACTGTTATTCCGTCTTCATCTTCTACACTAAAAACAAACCCGTCCGGTGATTCTTCCAAGACTGATGTGATATTGATCTTGCGACTTGCCGACTTCTTATTCATCCTTTTTTCAAATTCATGATCGAAATTACGATAAAGATGCATTCCTTTTCGAAGAACGAAAGGCTCGGCAGGAAAGATCTTTTCACCTTCTACTCGATTAACATGAATACCTTCCGGTTCGTTTTTATCATTTAAATAACATAAACCGTCTCCATTATGAAGCTTTTTAGATCCCGAAAGAACAAAAAAGCGATCAAATACGCTTTTTACGGTGCCGATAGCCTCTCCCATGGATTTGGAAGAGTCGGAAAATTGTCCGGAAGAAGATTCTCCCAATAAAAAATAACGGGTATAACCTCGGTTAAAGCTTTTATCAACAGAGGGTATAAATGCATAATCGACCGATCCGGAAGAAGATCGAACATATTCCGGACGCCGCAAGAACAGTTTATCCAATTGCTGCCGATAGTAAGCGACCGTATTTTTCAGATAAGTTAAATCTTTCAGCCTCCCTTCTATTTTCAACGAACTGACTCCGGCATCCAGCAATTCTTCCAAATGAGAGGATAAATTCAGGTCTTTCATGGACAAAAGATACTTATTACGAATCAATATTTTATTGTCGGAGTCAATCAATGTGTAAGGCAAACGACAAAGCTGAGCACACACTCCCCGGTTAGCGCTCCTTTTTGTCACCGACTCACTTAGATAACATTGTCCGCTGTACGACACACACAAAGCGCCATGAACAAATGCTTCTAACGAAAGAGAAGTGTCAGAAGCGATATGCTTGATTTCCTCCAGCGACAGTTCACGTGCCAACACCGCTTGAGAAAATCCGCATGCTTCCCAAAAGCGAATCTTTTCAAGAGTTCTGTTGTCCATCTGCGTACTGGCATGAAGCGCTATAGGCGGTAAATCCAGCTGCAATAAACCGGGATCCTGAATGATCAATGCATCGCATCCCGCATGAAACAAATCCCAAATTACTTGCTCCGCTTCTTTCAACTCTTCATCTTTCAAAATGGTATTCAATGCCGCATATACCCGGGCTCCAAAAGTGTGAGCATGAACCACCAATGTCCGAATTTCTTCTACCGTATTGCCGGCAGCTGCCCGGGCACTGAATTTCGGGGCACCAATATACACCGCATCTGCCCCGTGCTCAATGGCTTCCATTCCGTATTCGCAATTTTTGGCGGGAGCCAGCAATTCTATTCTTTTAGCTCTGATCAAGTGATAATAACTTTTAATATGAAGTACAAAGTTAAAAAAGTATTTTAGGTTTTTTCATTCCGAACGGTCCGGTTGTGAACCGTTTAATATAGCCTATTTGGAAACAGCCCGAATGTAATAATAAACCGAATTGTTTGGAGTAAGACGGAAAAGTAAGTGTACCGACGTAATTTAATCCCAACGACCAGCTTTTCTTATTGAAGCCGGCTGAAATTCGGGGAAGTACAGCCGGATAGACTTCCAATTTTTGTTTTCCGAAACGACCGATGCTTTCGGAACCGAAATGAATACCGGCCGTGATCGACCCGTTAACATAAAAACGTT
>DAIQOU010000336.1:0-5483 GCA_036787725.1 Bacteroidales bacterium | reverse complement strand
CTAATTAACTAACTTTTAAACGAACACATTTATTTATGGAAACAAACAAAGAGAAAAAAGTAAAAGGTAAATCTCGTGGAATCTCAGCGGGTCTTGTAATAGTAGTATGTGCAGTGTTGGCATTTTGCTTGTGGAAATTTGTTTTTGGTGATCCGGCTCGTTTTGTAGACAATGATCCGAATAATCATCCTTTGAATGGCGATATGTTAGCTACTATTTACAAAGGAGGACCTGTGGTTGTAATGGTAATTACCTTGTTACTTACAGTATTCACCTTGAGTATTGAACGTTATTTTGCTATCAGTAAGGCTAAAGGAAAAGGAAATTTGATCAATTTTGTTGCCAATGTGAAAAGCAGATTGGAAGCAGGCGAGGTAAAAAGTGCAGAAGACCTTTGTTCTAAACAAAAAGGTTCGGTTGCGGCTGTAATTTCTGCCGGCTTGAAGAAATACCAAGAAATGGAAAATACTCCGGAAGATTTAACCAAAGAACAAAAACTTTCCTCTATTCAACAAACTATAGAAGAAGCAACGGCACTGGAGCTTCCTACGATGGAACAAAATTTGCCTGTTATTGCAGCTATCTCCACATTAGGTACATTGTTTGGATTGTTAGGTACGGTTATTGGTATGATTCGTTCTTTCTCCGCATTAGCAACAGCAGGAGCTCCCGACTCGGTAGCATTGGCAACGGGTATTTCTGAGGCTCTTGTAAATACAGCATTAGGTATTGCAACCGGTGCTTCAGCTATTATCTCTTACAGTTTCTTTACCGGTAAGATCGATAATATGACGTATGCTATTGATGAGATGGGATTTTCTATTGTACAAACATATGCTGCAAAGCATAAAAATTAATAAAAGGTTAATATGCCAAAAGTAAAGGTAAAAAGGAAAAGCACATTCATCGACATGACGGCGATGAGTGATGTTACAGTTCTCTTGTTGACCTTCTTTATGCTTACTTCAACCTTTGTCAAGAAAGAGCCGGTACAAGTAATTACACCCGGTTCTGTTTCTGAAATCAAGATCCCGGAAACGGATATTTTAACTGTATTGGTAGAGCCTTCCGGGAAAATATTTATGAGCCTTGACAAACAAGAAAATCAACGTCAAGCATTAAGGAGGGTTGGTGAAGATTTTAATATGACATTCACCGATGAGGAATTATATAAGTTTAGTTTATTGCCGTCTTTTGGAGCTCCGATCGATAAAATGAAAGGATTTTTAGCTTTGGAAGGAGAGCAACAAGATAAGCTTCTGAAAGAATTGGGAATTCCGAACGATACTACTGCCAATAATCAGTTTAAACGATGGGTGAAATATGCAAAAGAGATTAATCCGAATTTGAGGATTGCTATTAAAGCTGATGCTACTACTCCGTATCCTATTATAAAGGAAGTAATGGGTTCTCTTCAAGATATTCGAGAGAACCGGTATAATCTGATTACTAGTTTAAAAACCGGTAGTAGTGCCGAGCATTAATGTTTAATCTGAGAAAAAAGGAAAATTATGGCTAGTATAGATACCGGCGGCGGTGGCGAAAAAAAGAAAAAAGGTCAACAGAAAAAACAGACACTGCGTGTCGATTTTACACCTATGGTGGACATGAACATGTTGTTGATCACTTTCTTTATGTTTTGTACCACATTGAGTAAGCCCCAAACGATGGAAATTAATATGCCATCCAAAGATAAGGTGACAGAAGGTCAAGAAACAGAATTTAAGGAATCTAATGCAGTTACAGTACTGTTAGGTGGAGATGACAGGGTATATTATTATACGGGTATGCCTACGAATGAGAAGTATGAAGATCCTAATTTCTTGGTTGAGACTAATTTTGGTCCGGATGGATTACGTTCATTTCTTTTATCGAGAAATGCAAATGTGAACAGACAAATTGAAGAACTGAAGGTCAGAAAATTAAATAAGGAAATAACCGATGATGAATTTAAAGCTCAATCTATCGAAATAAAGAAAAATGAGCGAGATAATTCACCGCAAGTATTGATTAAAGCGGCGGAGAATTCCAATTATAGAAATTTAATTGATGCACTGGATGAAATGCAAATTTGTAATATTGGTGTGTATGCAATTGTAGATATTGCTGATGGTGATAAATATTTGATGTTCCAGAAAACGGGCGATCCTACTTATGCGGTAGATCTTGCTCAACCCGGAGCTCAACAATAATTAGTAATCTTTTAACATATTAAATATATGGCAAGAGACATTGATTTGACCTCGCAGGAGTGGATTGACTTGGTATTTGAAGGTAAGAACCAAAAATATGGGGCTTATTATCTACGCAGGACTTCTTCTCGCAGACATGTGATGGCGTTGTTTATTGTGCTTGTTTTTGGAGCTTTAGTATTGATAATTCCTTCTTTTCTTAAAACGGTTTTACCGGAAAATACGGATAAGGTCGTTGAGATAGGTCCGGTAGAACTTTCGGATTTGGATGCTAAGCAAGAAGTGCCTGAAGAAAATCAAATAAAGCAGATAGAAAATGTTCCTCCTCCCCCCGAATTGAAAGCAACAATTCAGTTTACACCTCCCGTCATTAAGAAAGATGAGGAAGTTACTGCTGAAATTGTTACTCAGGATGAGTTGACGGAGAAGAAAGACATTGCTATTTCTGTAGCAACCGTTGAAGGTTCTACAACCGGAGGTATTGATATTGCCGATTTACAAGATAATAAGGTGGTAGTTCAACAGGAAGAAAAAGAACAGGTGTTTGAACACGTAGAACAAATGCCTGAATATCCGGGAGGACAAACCGAATTATTAAAATATCTTAATAGCAATATTAAATATCCCGTGATTGCTCAAGAACAAGGTATTGAAGGTCGTGTTACCATCCGATTTGTGGTAGGAAAAGATGGAACTGTTTCTGATGTTCGGGTAGTACGTTCATTGGATCCAAGTTGCGATAAAGAAGCTGTCCGGGTAGTTAAATCACTTCCCAAATGGATCCCCGGTAAGCAAAACGGTAGGCCGGTTTCGGTGTATTATACTGTTCCGGTTACCTTTAAGTTAGCTCATTAAATAGCTGCGTTTCTTACAATTTACAAAGAACAAAGAACGGTATTTTATCTGATTCTTTGTTCTTTGTTTTTAATGATATTTTTATGCAAAGAAATAACTCGAGAACACCTATTCAACAGAAAATGCCATTGTACATTTTTGAATGTACAATGGCTATATTTTATTTGGCAGTAGCAATTGTACTGTTATTTACTTCATTTTTTGATACTCTTCAGAGGGAGATCAGAATTCCAATCGGTATTCTTTTGGGTATTTACGGTCTGTTCAGAATTATTCGGGCATTGAGAAAATTATTTACAAGAAAGTCTGAATGATATTATTTTAATAAACATTATTACATTGATTATACTATTTAACGAAGAGTGTATTCGAGAAATTTTTTTTTTTCTATCTTTGTGTACGTATAAAAACAATTTGGTGAAATCATGATAATCGCAAGAAAAATACCTTTCTTTTTGTTGTTTACTATTTTTCTCATTTTCTATTCCTGTGAAGAAAAAAAGAAAAGTGACAAGTGGCAAGATACTGTTACTACAGGCGTTATTCCTATTGTAAGTGATGAGGCTTTTCAGCCTATTATAGATTCGGAAATCATGGTTTTTGAATCTATCTATCCGATGGCAGGCATTGTACCTATTTATACGAATGAAGTGGAAGCGATGGATTTACTAATGAATGACAGCGTTCGTTTTGCCATTATGACTCGTACATTGACAGAGGGAGAAAAAGCTGCTTTTTTAGAAAGAAAGAGAATGGTTCGTGAGATTAAGATAGCGGTAGATGCCATAGCTCTTATTGTTCATGAAGATAATCCGTATTCTTATATCGGCGTACCGACTTTAAAGAAAATATTATTGGGAGAAGTATCTGAATGGAAAGAGATAGATCCGGAGTCGAAATTGGGCAAAATAGAAGTCCTTTTTGATCATCAGAATTCCAGTATGGTACGGTATATGATTGATTCGATTTGCGGAGGGAAAACGTTTTCGGAAAATGCCAATTTATATGCTCAGGGAAACCATGATGCTGTTGTGAATATGGTATCCAAATCGCCCAACAGTTTGGGTGTAATAGGGGTCAATTGGATTAGTAATGAGAATGACAGTACCAATATGTCTTTTTTGGAAAAAATAAAGGTATTGGCTGTCAGTAAGTATGATTATGTTGATGAATATAACAGTTATTTACCTTATCAAGCTTATATTGCTTTGGGCGATTATCCGATGACTCGGGATGTTTATATTCTTCTTTCGGATCCGCGTACCGGTCTTTCTTCCGGTTTTGCTTCTTTTGTTGCCAGTGACAGAGGGCAACGGATTATTTTGAAATCGGGTCTTTTCCCGGCTACTCAACCTGTCAATTTAGTACATGTAAGAAATCAACCGTTGACTTATAAATAGTAATTAAATAAAAACTGTATGAAAATGAATTTGAAAAAAATCCTTTTAAGCTTTTGCGGTCTTTTTTCTGCCGCATTCGTTTTTAGTGCCGGTAATGAAACCGGGATTGAATATTATAGAGCCGAATTGTATGATGCGGCAAAAATATATTTTAACAACCGAATTCCTACCATTCAAGGAGAGGAATTGGCAGAAGCTTATTATTATTTGGGAGAGTCCTATTTGGCTACCGAAAATCCGGATTCGGCTGCTCTTTTCTATCAAAAAGCAATTCAAGCCGACCCTGAATATCCCTATGCTTATATCGGAGAAAGCCGGCTAGCTCTTAAAAAAGGTGATCGACAAGCTGTAAAGGATTTGTTGAAAAAAGCTACCGGATTGGCTAAGAAAGATCCTGCTATTCATACGGCAGTAGCAGAAGCTTATATCAATGCAAATGAATATGAAGAGGCGAATGAATCATTGGAAAAGGCTCGTAAAATCAAGAAAAACTTTTCCGGGATTTATGTTGCCGAAGGAGACTTGATGATGGCACAAGGTAAGGTGGGAGATGCAGCCGCTAAATACGAAACTGCCATTATGTTTGATAAAACAGATAAAGTGGCATATTTGAAAGAAGCAAGAGTGTATAAGTCAATCAATCCTCAGTTATCGTTAGAGATATTGGATCGTTTGTTGGAAGTAGATCCCAATTATATTGCTGCTTATGCGGAGGTTGGAGAGATTAATTACAATACCGGATTTTACGGAAAAGCAATCGATGCTTATGCGAAATTTATAGAAATACCGGGTGTACCTTTAAAACATCAGATTAATTATGCTTCTCTTTTGTATTTTACAAAAGAATATGCCAAATCATTGGATGAAATAAAAAGAATACTTGCTCAGGATCCTAATAATGTAGTTATGCATCGATTACAAGCTTATAACAATTATGAGTTGGGTAATTATGAAGTGGGTTTACAAGAAATAGATAAATTCTTTGCTCTTATTCCAAAAGAACAGACTATTGCCTTGGATTATATTTATTACGGTC
>DAIQOU010000335.1:0-5484 GCA_036787725.1 Bacteroidales bacterium | reverse complement strand
TCGACTTCCAAAATTAACGTGTTGTTTTTATCGTACAGTTTCATATAATTAAATTTTTAATAATTTTTTTTTTGAATAAATTCTTATGTATATGCGATTGATAAGCTGATTTGCTTGTTATTGTCGACCTGGTGCGATGAGCCGAAAAATCAGAGAAGTCGGCGTAAAGAAATCTTCCTTGTTTGAGAGACGGAGGAGCGAGTTTGGAAGATTTTAGCCGATGAATGTCAATTTTTCGAGCGAATCGGACGCAGTCTTGATCTTTTGATCCTTTTCTATCAAGAGAAAAGGATGAAGATTGATAAGAAATTGAAGAATAAAGCAATAAGTCTTTATTGAATATAAGCTCTTTTCTATATATTCTTTCAACAAGGTAAAAGAATGGGTTCCGAATTATTTTTTACTACATTTGTTACCTCCTTTCTTTTTAAGAATTGGAAAACCGGGCAACCGGGGCGAAACCTTGGCGGGAGGGCTTCCGGTTGTTTTTCTATTATTTGCACTGCAAATATAGCTATTATCTATTTGAAAAGCAAATAGACCGACTGATAATATAGAAATTATCTTTGTTTTTTGAAATTGAAAAGCGTGAGCTTTACATTTCTTACCGGTAAATGGAAAATTAATTTGCTTAAGTGGAATGTTTTTGACATGGAGGCTGTGTCAAAAGTCCGGGTATTTCTCGGATAGGTTACGACTTGTAAGAGATTACCCCGAAAGGGTAAAACGTGCATAACCCCAGTGCAACTCGAGGTGGCAAGATGCCTCGACTAAAAGAACTTCGACACGGGTTCAATCCCTCCTGACTGAAATAGGTTGACTTTTCAGTCTTCCGTTCTCGGAATCGTTTTTGTGATCAGCCAAAGGTTGCGGCTGTAAGTAATAAAGCCTACACTTTGTCCCAGGATCAAAACAGGATCTTCCCGGAAAATACCGTATACAACAATCAAGAAAGAACCTAACAAACTGAGGATCCAGAAACCGGCCGGGAGCAGTGATTCTCCTCGTGATTTGGAATAGAGCCATTGGTAGATAAAACGGAAGGTGAAAATGAGTTGCCCCGCCGATCCGAACAGCAATAATGGGAGAGAAACGGTGTCGAATAAGTGATCCGCACTTTCATTTCCGTTATATATAACAATACAAATGGCAAAGAGAGGAGTCAGTGCCAGTATAAAACGAACGAAGGAATGAATTTTTTTCCATTGGTCTTTACTGTTCAGATTCCAAATGTAAATGTAATACGAAAAGAGTTGCCCCAACAGGATGGCAAAATCCCCGCGAAGCCATCCGTAAATGAAAAACAGAAAAGAACCCAGCAGACTCAATTGCCAGTAGATGACCGGCGAAACCACTTTCCGGGCTTTTTCCGACAGTATCCATTGGATAAGCATCCGGGCGGAAAATAATCCCTGTGCGGCAAAACCGATAATGAAATACCAACTAGTTTGCATTTTCCTGCAGGTTATGGGATTCGATGGTATAGTTTATATGTCTTTTTTTCATCCACCGATAGGCAAAACAATCCATAAAAGGACCGGTAAGCCGGTTCCACAGATGGAATTTGGAAGTGCCGGCTTGCCGAGGGAAATGCCGCACGGGAACTTGTTTTATTTTTCCGTTTTGAAGCAGGATCAGGGCCGGTAAAAAACGGTGCATTCCTTTAAAGAAAGGAATACGTTTGGCAAAGTCGGTACGGATGATTTTCAACGGACAACCGGTGTCTTGTATGCCGTCGCCGGTCATCATACGACGAAATCCGTTCGCTATTTTGGAGGATAATTTTTTTCCGAAAGAATCTTTCCTCCCGGTACGGATGCCGGTAACCAATGCATGATCTTCTTTGTAGGGTAACAGCAATTCGAAATCTTCGGGTGCCGTTTGCAAGTCTGCATCGATATAGCCCACGAAAGGAGAGGCTGCTGTGTCGATACCGGCTTTAATGGCGGCGCTGAGCCCGCGGTTTTCCGTAAAAGAGATATAAAAGAAATCCGGATTTCGTTGACAAATGGCTTGGATATGTTGTAAACCGGTATCTTTTGATCCGTCGTTGACAAAGAGAATACAGGTTTTTACGGAGGAAGATCGGATGTAAGCCGAAAATTCTTTTTCCAACCGGTCTATATTGTCTTCTTCGTTGTAGATCGGAACAATAATACAAAAGGTATAACGGTTTGTTTTGTTCATGTTTTTATTTTGTTTTGATTACGGCTGCTTCCAGTACCAGATTTTTATTGTATCTTTTATGGCCGGGTTTTCTCCAGTTGTTATCAAATATACCGAGAGGTTCTATTTGTACGGACCGGTTTAGAAAAACGCTGTCAATAGGCCGTACACTGAGGAAAACGAAAGGCGCTTGATCCTGCACGAAAGCTGCATTGTTCGGATCCAGGGGACGTATGATTTGATTGGTTTCATAGACTGTTTCCATGCGTAATCCGTCTTCGTTGTGGTGAAAGAAAGGAAGGTCTTTTATTTTTTCCCGGTAACGAAGGGCCCGCATGCCGGTACGTTGATCATTCAGAAAGAGTTGAGCAGCTGCGCCGGGAAGGAGACCGGTTACCATAATCATACTCAAGATAATGGCTGCAATGCCGGTCCCGACACGGATTTTTTTTCCGAAAAGGCTCCGGGTTAGGCAGAGGCACAGTCCCCAGGACAATAGACCGGTTCCAATGAGGGTGGGATAGGAAACAGTTCCTTCTTTTTGAAAAATAATATAGAGTACACCCGGAAGAAAAAGTAGTATAAGTGCTATAATTCCACCGTTGATTTGAAATGGAATTCGATCCTTTGCGCCGGTCAATCCTTGTATGCATCGAAACAGGTAAAGACTGATTAGTCCGGCTCCCGGGACCGATATGGGCAACAGATACCGGGTTTTCTTTTCGGGGATGAGGGATAATAACAGCAACGAACCGGCAAGCCACAGGAGAAAAAAGGTATATTCTTTTTGGAAAGCTTTTTTCCGGGAGGTAAAATATACAACGATTGAAGTAACCAGAAAGAGAGCCCAGATCCCGGCTTCGGCGGGAAACTGCCAATAATAATACCATGGTCGTACGTTATGGTTGAACCAGGAAGAAGATTCTTTGTGGGCAACGCTCAACGCTGCATCGGAATGGAAAATAAGAATATACAGATTCCACCAGAAGGAAAGGACCAGGCATATCCCGATCATAAGAACCAAAGAAACTTTTTTTTCTTTTAAAGAAGGACGAAAAACAAAAGCATAACTCAGTATAAAAGGTAGCAATAGGGCATAAAACGATACCGGACCTTTACTGAGAAAGGACAGCCCGGCAAAAATACCGGCAAGAATGAATTCCTTGCGGGAAGATCCCGACTTTTGTAAGCCGATGATGAGGAAATAACAGGCGCCCGACATAAAACTGTGACAGAAGATATCCCAAGTGGCTGTCCGTCCCATCAGGATCACATTGAAGCAGGTAGCCAATACCAGAGCGGATATCAATCCGACGGACTTATTTCGAGTCAACCGAATTACCGACAGGTAAAGAAAAAGAACCATCAGGGAAGCGGACAGGCCGGCAACGCCTCGTTGGACCGGAAGATTATCGGGAAAAAGGTGTTCTATACCGGCGGCGATCCAAGTTGGCAAGGGAGGCTTTTCCAACCTTAATTCCCCATTGAGAGTAGGTACGAGATAATTGTGGTATTTCACCATTTCTTGAGCAGTAGCCAAATTTCTGGACTCCATTAAGTCGGCCGGAATTATTTCATTATGGATAAAGAAAGAAAAAAAACATACTGCTGTAAGTATCGTATAATGAATGTATTGATTATCCAACTGTTTGGAAAATAAAGAATTGGCTTTCATATAAATACAATTATCACTTCCAAAGATAACCTAAAAAAATGAATTAAGAAAATAGATTGTTGGAGAGAACGAAAGGAACAAGACGGAATTTGCTTCGGACGTTAATTTCTCCTTTCGCGCTTTCACACCTTCTTCCTTTCGTGCCCGATGAACTAACTAAACAGCCTGCTTAATACCCCGGATTTTGAGTTAAACCGGTAGTGAGGACTATTTCTCGGTCGGGAATGGGCATTAATTTTTTATACTCGGGAATGTCGAGTTCTTTTTCTGCCAGTTCAAATCGTTTCAATACGGAAAACCATATTCCTTCTTTGGTAAAATCATTTTTCCATTCTTCCAAAAGTGCTTCTTTGATCTCCCGGGCGGATGCGTCATTTGACAATTCAGTTCGTTGATTTCTTTTTTGTACCGGATTTAATATATTTATCGCTTCGCTTGTATTATTTAGATAAAGGTTTGCTTCTGCTGCGATAAGTAGGATTTCAGCATATCTTATGACCGGAATGTGAGAACCTTTACTTACAAATGTGCTAAAATAATAATTTTCGTTTTCTGTTTTTGGCGGGAAATAGAATAGTCCTTCCGAAGTAGAGGCATTGAAAATAGCATTGTAATCGGTAGAAAGATTGTATTGTCCGCTTTGCAAAATAGAAGATGCATGGGAAAGTGCTTGTGCATAATCTTTTTCTGTTAAGTAGAGTTGAGCTAAAAGAGCTTCGGCCAAGTATCGGGAACAAATATGATTATCTCCCGATTCGGGAAGGAATGATTTGGAGAGAATCAAGTCCTCTTTCAGTTGTTCTCGGACTTTTTGGGGATCGGTTTTTGGAAAATGAGTCACTATACCGGTTGGTAATTTAAGTATCAGTGGCACTCCTCCCCATAATTCAACCATTTTCTGGTAATGATAAGCTCTGAATACCAGTGCCGGATATTGGTATTGTTGGAATTTCGCGGACTGTTGCGATTTTTCGATGATAAAATTATAATTGTGAATGACTTGATATGATAATTTCCAAAGTTCATATATCTCGTTATTATCGGAAGTTACATTGTGGTCGTAAATAGCAGACAAATCCCGGTTTTGGTCTATCTTTTCGATTGAATTGGTATAGGATGCTTCCCAAACAAAATAGTCTTCCATAAATTTTCTTGTTTTGGAATAGCATTCATTCAAGGCTTCTCTGTAAGCTTCATCCGAAGTGAAAAAGTCTTCCGGAATTATAATGCTTATCGGATAATCGGTGCCGATCTCTCCGTCCCCGTCTCCGTCAATGAAATATTGAAATTCGCCTAGGGAGATTTCCCGGTCGTTTTCATCGTAAAACCGGATAATATTTTCTTTTACTATATTGTAATCCAACTGATAACTGGATTCGGAGATTTCATTGGAAATGCCTTCTCCTACCTGTCCGTTTGTTTTCAGCTCGGAAGCGAACCGGTTCATAAAATCGGAGAATTCCCGATCATTCTTATCTTGAAGTATAATCGAAGTGATGGCAATCAAGATATTGGCTTCGGTATTATTATCTGTAAGAGTGATTTGTTCCGGTACGAATGACCGGTCTTTTATCTTAAAACAAGCCAATAATTCTTGATTGGCTTGGGTTTTGGCTTCTTGAAAACTTTTTTTATCTGCTGTA
>DAIQOU010000793.1:0-1611 GCA_036787725.1 Bacteroidales bacterium | reverse complement strand
CAGATTAATAATGAACTGTTAAAACCGGAAGAGGTGGATAATTATATTGAAAACAAAAAGGCTGTATTGGATTTGGAGGATCCGGAAAAACTTTCGGCAACTCTCAAGATCGATAAAGAAGCAAAGATGGGATTGGTTACGGACATAAAACAATCCTTGAGGAAAGCAGGCATTTTGAATATTAATTATATTGCAGTGGATGATGAAAATTGAGGATTATATAAAAGAGTTAACAGAAACTTATCATGCGGATACGGTTGATATATACCGGTATTTGCATGCTCATCCCGAGTTATCTTATCAAGAATTTAATACCTCGGCGTATGTCCGGTCCGCATTGAGTAACTTGAATATTGATTTTGAACCGGATATTGCCGGTACCGGAGTATTGGGAATTATCAGAGGAAAGGAACCGGGAAAGATCATTGCATTGAGGGCAGATATGGACGCCCTTCCTGTCCGGGAAGAAAATGAAGTTTCGTTCAAATCCGTAAATGAGGGAGTGATGCATGCCTGCGGACATGATGTTCATACAACCTCCTTATTGGGAGCCGCTCGTATTTTACAGGAATTGAGAGACCGGTGGTCGGGGACTGTATTATTGATATTTCAACCGGGAGAAGAGAAACATCCCGGAGGGGCGCGATTAATGTTGGAAGCCGGTATTTTTGACCATTATAAACCGGAAGTTATCTTGGCGCAACATGCTTATATTGATTATGTCGCGGGTGAAGTTGGTTTTGAGCCGGGAATTATTATGGCAGCTGCTGATGAAGTTCACATAAAGATTAGAGGAAACGGAGGACACGGAGCATTGCCGAATCTGGTCAATGATACTGTGTTGGCAGCTTCCCAATGTATTGTTTCCATGCAACAAGTAGTCAGCAGAAGAAGTAATCCTTTTCATCCCACAGTACTTTCGTTTGGCAAATTGATCGCAAACGGAAGTACAAATGTGATTCCGGATGAGGTTGTTATCGCCGGAACGTTAAGAACCATGGATGAAGAAGATCGTCCTCGAATAAAGGAAATGATCAAAGACGTTGCCGTTCATACGGCTGAGGCTTACGGATGCGGATGCGAAATAGAAGTATATGACGGATATCCGTGTGTAATGAATGATCCGGAAGTAACGTCTCGTGCTAAAGATTTTGCAGCCGAATATTTGGGGCAAAAAAGAATAAAAGGTCTTCCGAAGCGAATGACGGCGGAAGACTTCGGCTTTTTCAGTCAATTGTATCCGACTACATTTTATCGGTTTGGAGTACAAGGCAGTCATGGTTGCGGAGGATTGCATACCTCTCGTTTTTTAATAGATCCCGAGGCATTAAAAACGTCTGTCGGTTTATTTGCGTTTTTAGCTTATCGCTTTTTGGAAGAATTAAAATAATAATATATAAACAACTGTTATGGGACATCACGAATTAGATAGTTTAGATGAGAAAATTTTAAAAATGATTATCAGTAATGCCCGTATTCCTTTCTTGGAAGTGGCCCGAGCTTGCAATGTATCGGGGGCTGCCATTCATCAACGGGTGCAGAAACTGGTTAATCTGGGAGTTATCAAAGGGTCGGAATACTTGGTGGATCATACAAGAGTAGGTTATGAAA
>DAIQOU010000023.1:9054-19882 GCA_036787725.1 Bacteroidales bacterium | reverse complement strand
GCAAGTATATTGTTCGGAACATTAATGCCTTTAACTCCCATACAAATACTTTGGGTGAATATGGTCACTTCCGTTACGGTATCGTTGGCATTGGCTTTCGAAAAAACAGAACCGGATGTTATGAAGCGGCCTCCCCGCCCGTCCAAAGCACCTCTGTTAAGCGGCTACTTTATCTGGCGTATTCTATTTGTATCCGTATTAATCGGAGGCGGCACTTTATGGATGAATATTAATTTATTAAATAACGGGATAAGCCCGAACATCGTAAAAACGGTTACTTTGCAAACGATTGTTATTACTCAATTATTCCACTTATTCAATAGTCGTCACATCAATAAATTTGCCATTAACAAAGACTTTTTCTCCAATAAAGCGGTTTTTATCGTATCTGCCTTATTGATCGTATTGCAGCTCTCCATCACCTATATTCCATTTATGAATACTATATTCGGCACCTATCCTTTAGAAGCTCATTATTGGAAATATCCTCTTATTATGGGAGTTGCCGTTTTCTTTATTGTAGAGTTGGAAAAAGCAATTATGGGGAAATTAAATTTGGCTAAATTATAATCCAACGACAAGAAGCGATTTCTTCTTGTCGTTGCCCAAATAACAAGAGTGTTCCAAAAGGCCGGGTGTTCTTTGAATAAGTTCCGGGTTGGAACCCCATTTATTATTAAAACCTTGTATCTTTGCAGTCTTAACAAACGTGTTGTTGATAACCACGTATAAAAAACAATATGATGAATAAATCCGTCTCGCCCCTTTTTATGTTATCGGGCATTCTTTTATGTGTTTGTTTAATCCTCTCCAATCTGTTGGCAACCAAAGCGATTACCATAGGAGGTCTTTCTGCTACAGCGGGCCTGATCATTTTTCCGCTTTCTTACATCATTAATGATACCGTTGTAGAAGTTTGGGGGTTTAAGAAAGCCCGGATGATTATTTGGCTTGCCTTTTCCATTCAATTATTGGCGATTCTATTTATTCAATTATCGGTATTTTTACCGCCGGCGCCTTATTGGACCGGACAAGAAGCATATTCCCAAACCTTCAGTCAGGCTCCTCGGGTTGCTTTCGCCGGTCTAGTCGCATTCTTTTTCGGTTCTTTTGCCAATGCCTATGTAATGAGTAAAATGAAGGTCCGTTCGGGAGGAAAAAGGTTTGGGGTAAGAGCTGTAGTTTCCACATTGTGGGGAGAGATGATCGATTCGATTCTGTTTTTCTCCATTGCCTTTGCCGGAATTTTTGCATGGAAAGAAATCGTTACCATGATCCTGTTGGAAGCGACACTCAAATCTGCATATGAAATCATCATTCTTCCCTTTACCAAAAGAACAGTGAATTACATCAAAAACAAAGAACAAACCGATGTTTACGATACCGAAATATCTTATCATCTTTTAAAGGTAAAAGAAATATCTTAAAGAAATCATTTATGGAACGCCTGTTTATTACCTCCGCCCCTTGCATCAATCCGGCTAACCGGTTTTCGGGATTTGCCAATGAGAACTTCTTAATCACATTGGCCAATAAAGGACTATATAAAAGGGCGCTCAAAGATCTCGAATCGGTGATCGAGGTAAAACTCTCTTGTACGGATAATACGTTAGAAATCGGATTTTCCGATGTAGATGTAATCTTGCATGAAGACATTGCCGAAAGCACTTGCAGTTGTCCGTCCAAAACCGTTTGCAAACATGTAATAATGGGAATTCTTTTGGCTTCCGAATATATAAAATCCGAAATTCCCAACGAAAAAGTCCAACCGATCGAACAAGACGAAGAGCCTTATTCCGAATTAAAAAACATAAACTTCGTTCTCTTAAAAAAACAAGCCGGCAAGAAATTATTTGAGGATTGTATGCAGCTCATCCATGACGGGTGGGGAGCTCAATTCACAGAAACGGAAATGCTTTCGGCCGCCCTCACGACCGAAGAAATTTCCGTATATTTTCCTGCGTCTCACAGCATCGAACGAGCTGTTTGCAAATGTGGAGAAAAAGGATTATGTAAGCATAAATTAATCGCCATTCTTTCATATGCCGCTCAATACAATCCGCTGCCGGAAAATATATCGGATTCTTCTTCCGTTTTTTTATCTCCCGAGACAGTGGAAGCATTGAACTCCGGCATCCTTTTTATTTTATCCGTATTTGAAAAAGGGTTGATAAGCTGCGGTGAAAACGACATCGAAAAAGCAATCCGGCTTTCACTGACTTTTGAATCGGCAGGGATCGGCAATCTCTCCCGACTCTTCCGCAGTACGGCAACCGATATCGAAAACATGCTGTCCAAACATACCGGCTTCGATCAGGCCATTGCCTTTTCCACGTTATCCCGCCTATACAATACATGCGCTCTTTTGATAAAACATCAACACAATCAACGGTTTATATCTTCTCTTATCGAAAGTAACCGGGCCGATTATTATACCACTCCGGTCGGACATTTCATAGGTCTGGGAGCCTATCCGTGGCAAACCCGTTCCGGATATACAGGCATCTCGGTTTTACTGTACCACCGGGAAAAACAGCGTATTTGTACTTACTCCGTGAGTTTAGCCGATTTTTATGAGAAAACATCGGGTATCACCGATCTCGACTACCTGAATTCCCGGATGAACCGAAATGAACATTGGGGCGAAAATTCATTAAAATCCATTTCGGAAAGCTGCTTCGTCTTGAGAAATTTCAAATCTACCGCAAGAGGGCGCATTTCTTCGTCTAACCAAACAAATTACGAGGCCGAAAGCAAAACGCTTCCGCAGATGGTAAACGATCTTTCCCTAAACGATTTTAATCCGGCCCCGGAAACATACGACTATTTTGAAAAGAAAAAAGAAAACCGCGTAATTGCTTTTCTTGCCTCTAAAACAGACGGGTTATATTTTGAAAAGTCCACTCAAAAGTTGCACTTCGAATTGACAAATGACCGGAATGAAAAAATAGATTGTTCGATTCCTTATTCTCCCCTGTATAAAAAAGGCATACGGTTCATCGAAATGCAGAACCGAAACAAATCATTTCCTTATTATTTTATCTGTTTAGCCGGAAAAAAAGAGTTTTTTCCGGTAAGTATCCTTTCTTCGACCGGCATCACCAATCTCTTTTTTCAATAGAAAGCGTATAGGCGCGAAAGGTGGAAAGCATGAAGGCGTGAAAGGAATGAAATGAAGGGTGTTGATATTGAAGCCGCAGCATGTCGAGCCGGACAACCCACGGTTACCGGCATATCAGGTAATTGATTCTGTTCAAAAATGTTATCCTCATCCCTTTCTCCCTTCATACCTCCGTCTTTCGTGCTTTTCCCCTTTATCCTTTCTCCCTTTTTTCCTTCGCGACTTCCTCCCTTCGCGCTTTCCTTTTTTTTTCTTACATTTGCTCCAAATGTAAAAATCCATGAATATTCCAATTAAATCAAGTGTTGTAGAGAGCGCTATCAACGAATTAAATATAACCGACTTCGAAAGAGCAACCATTCGTGAGGTGGTAGCCATTGCCGGCAAAATAGAAAAGCAAACAGGAGTAGAATTCATTCGTATGGAAATGGGAGTGCCGGGATTACCGCCGGCCAAGGTGGGCGTACAAGCCGAAATCAAAGCATTGGAAAACGGTATTGCCTCTATTTATCCCGTGATTGACGGTCTGCCCGAACTCAAGGAAGAAAGTTCCCGATTCATCAAAGCATTTACAAATTTGGATATCTCTCCCGAATGCTGCGTCCCGGTAGTGGGCTCGATGCAAGGTACTTTTACTTCCTTTCTGGTCGCGGGCCAATGCGACAAAAAGAAAGATACCATTCTGTTTATCGATCCGGGGTTTCCGGTTCAAAAACAACAAGTAGTTGTATTGGGATATAAATACGAATCATTCGATGTATATAATTACCGGGGAGAAAAGTTAAAAGAAATGTTGGAAAGTTGCTTAAATAAAGGAAACATTGCTGCCATTATTTATTCCAACCCCAACAATCCGGCATGGTTTTGCCTCAAAGATGAAGAATTGCAAACCATCGGAAAGTTGGCAACCCAATACGACACCATCGTATTGGAAGACTTGGCCTACTTTGCCATGGATTTCCGTAAAGACATGGGTATCCCGTTTCAACCGCCGTTTCAACCAAGTGTGGGTAATTATACGGATAATTATCTGTTACTGATCTCCGGTTCCAAAGCCTTCAGTTATGCCGGACAGCGCATCGGAGTAGTAGCCATGTCGGATAAATTATACCGGCGCACCTATCCCGGCCTGACGGAACGATACGGAAGCGGCACTTTCGGCAGTATTTTTATTCATCGAGCACTATATGCCATTTCATCGGGCACTTCCCATTCCGCCCAATATGCCTTGGCTGCCATGATGAAAGCCGCCTCCGACGGGGAATTTCTTTTCCTTGAAGAAGTAAAAGAATATGGCAGAAGAGCTAAACGTATGAAAGAAATCTTCCTGAATAACGGCTTTGAAATCGTTTACGACAAAGATTTGGACCAAAATATTGCTGATGGTTTTTACTTTACCATCGGTTATCCCGGAATGACAGGAGGCCAATTAATGAAAAACCTGATTGCTTACGGGATCAGCGCCATCGCCTTATCCACTACCGGAAGCAAACAGCACGGGTTGAGAGCCTGTACCTCCTTTATAAAAGAAAACCAATACGAACTGTTGGAAGAACGATTAAAAGCATTCAACCGGCAATTCGCTAAAAGCTGAAATTCCAAGTAACAGACGGTACAACCGTAAACAAATACATCATTTCTGCATAAGAAACATCCGGGCGATCGTTATCTTGACCAAAAAAGATCGCCCAAGGATTTTTTCTTCCGTATGCATTATAGAGCGAAAAATTCAATTCACTTCGAAACCAATTTCCGGGCTTCGACAGTTTACGTGTAACAGACAAATCCAACCGATGATAATTGGGAAAACGGTATTCGTTCCGACCGGAATAAATAGGGACATAGGTATCTCCCATTAAATATCTTCCGGTAGGATAAGTAACCGGCGTACCGGATGCATACACCCAATTTCCGGAAATATTCCATCTCGGAGATAATTCATAATTGGCCACAATAGATATGTTATGAGGCTTATCATAAGGGGAGCGGTACCACTTTCCATCATTTACATCTTTTACTTTCCGACGGCTCTTGGACAAGGTATAGCCGATCCAACCGGTCAGGCGTCCTTCTTTCTTCCGAAAAGCCAACTCCAATCCGTAGGCATATCCTTTGCCGACACGAAACTCCCGTTCCAATTCCCGATTTGCAGTCAGCTTGGCATGATCTTTAAAATCTACCAGGTCCTTCATACTCTTATAATACAGTTCCGAAGAAATTTCATACTCATTTTCATTCAGATTGCGGAAATAGCCTGCCGTAGTCAAATCACTGATTTGGGGCTTTATATTTTGAGTAGATAAAAACCAAATATCCAACGGCGACCCCCCGATAGAATTGGAAGCCAGTTGAATAAATTGAGAAGTACGAGTATAAGCCGCTTTGAAAGAGTGAGAATCGTTCAACAAATATAGCAATCCCAGCCTCGGTTCCAATCGATGTTGTACATGGTATACAGACCCTTTTTTAACCGTTTTTTCCCGCACGGGATTATAATTTTCCAAGTAAGTTACTTTCTTCCCGTCTCCGATATTTCCAAACCAAGTATAGCGTAATCCATATTTGAGAATTAATTTTTCGAAAAGTCCGGTTTCGCCCGCTGCATACAAATTCTGTTCGGCAGCATATTGTTGGGGAAATTTTATTTTCTTTTCAATAATCGAATGTTCTCCCCGTCCCCCTCCTTCTCCCGGAATGAAATGATGGTAAGTAAAATGATAACCGAATTTGAACCGGTTACCGGCATCTTTAAAATAAGAAAAATCCATTTTCAGGCTGTAATCCTGCAAACGAGTTCCGAATTCCTGTTCCATATTGGTAACATTTTGTCCCATATGATAATTATAAGAACTGCCCACTAAGGTCAAATTGGAAAATAATTGAGGCGATAAAATACGATTCCAACGAAAAGTAAAAATCTTATTTCCAAAATCAATCCATGCAGAAGGAGTCATCGCCTCATTCATTCCCAACACATCCTTTCCCACATAGCCGGACAAATAAATTCGGTTATTCTCGTTAATACGATAATTGATTTTCCCATTTAAATCATAAAAATGCAAATCAATACTTCTCACACTTCTTTCCTTGGCAGCCATCAACAATAAATCGGCATAGGTACGCCGACCGGACAACACAAAAGTTACTTTATCCGTTCCCAACGGTCCGTCTAAGGTCAACCGACTGGATATAAGTCCGATTCCGCCCTCTCCGGCCAAACGTTTATTATTTCCGTTTTTCGTACGGACATCCATGACAGAGGCTAATCTACCGCCCATCTCGGCAGGAAAATCTCCTTTGAAGAATTTCACATTCTGAATGGCATCATTATTAAAAATAGAGAAAAAGCCCAACAAATGCGAAACATTGTAAACCGGAGCTTCATCCAGCAATATAAGATTTTGGCTATGCCCTCCGCCTCTTACGCTAAACCCGGAAAAACCTTCTGCAATCGGTTGCACACCGGGAAGCAATTGAATAGCCTTTACTACATCCACTTCACCCAGCAGTGCGGGAATATTTTTTATTACACGGGCGGGTAATTTTTCCACACTCATTTCAGGCGCCGAAACATTCCCGCTTTTTTGTTCGGCAGATACAATCACTTCCTTTAATTGTCCCGCTTCGGGGGTCAATAGGATGTCTATTCTTTCATTGGACCGGAGAGACACAACCGTATCTTTTAAAGCATATCCCATATAGGAAAACATTAATTCTTGTTTTCCCGTCGGTAACCGCAGGGAATAAAATCCGTATTCGTTCGTAACCGTTCCCATTTTCGTTTCGGGTACCAGTACCAACGCCCCAATGAGATTTTCTCCGGATGCAGCATCCGTAACAGTTCCGCTTATCACTTGATAAACAGCTCCCGAGCCGGGCTGTTTATTCTTGACAGGTAGAATTATAATGTGTTTTCCTTTGATTTTATAATTGTGGTTCCACTCTTTTAACAACAAAGAAAGGGCCTTCTCCAACGAACAATTTCGAATTTCCGCAGAAAGCGTTTTATTCACATCCAATTTGGATTGATTATAGGCTACGGAATAGCCCGTTTGTTTTTCAATCTGCTTAAAAGCATCTAAAAGGGTAGCTTTTCCCGTAATGGTAACTTTCACGTCCTGAGCACACAAAAAAACGGGTAAAAAAAAGAAGAGTAAAAACGAAACCATCCATTTAAATCCGAATCGGATCAAGGCATATCTTTCATATTTAGCCGTTTCGGGGTCCAATTTTCTATTGTTTTTTCAAAAAAAGAACATGATTTATAACCGCCTTGATCTCTGTATAAGAATAATCATCTCCCAGTTTTGTTTTCAGAGAAGAAAGCGAATAATCGGAGCCGGCTTCGTTTAGCAACGCTCTGATCGTTTCCACTCTTTCTTCGGCTACCAATGCATATACCGGAATCTCTCCCGTCTCTATAAATCGAATGAAATGGCTTTCAATGGTGCTGACGGCTAAATTTCGTTCCCGGGCAATTTCCTCCGCAGACTTTCCCCCGTGAAATAGTTCCAAGGTTAAACGAAAAGAATCTCCTTTGTTGTTCTTCTTGGCCGGCTCTTTAAGCGGCTCTTCCCGAAGAGGGACTTCCGGTTGTTCAAAGGTCAATCCTTCTGTCAGCTTCACATTTCCGTATCGAATATTTTCCAGTTTCATCAGGAATCCGGCTAACCCCGTTCTTATTTCCTTCACGGCTCTCAAATACTGCTTTATTTTGGAAGCTCGCGCCAATTGTTGAATATGAGTATCCAACGGAAGTAATAACCCCGTTCTTATTTCCCGGTGAAAATAAAGCACTGCTTTTTGGACTCGTTCCTTCATTCGATCCGCATTCGAAGCAACCAACAGGACATCCAACTCCTTCGCAAACCGGAGAGCAACTTCCTGTTGTTGCAAAGCTTGTCGGGCCATCCGATCGAAATGTTCCGACACCCGGTCCCGATTCGGTATATTTTTACTTTCGATCAGTTCCTTCAAAGCAAAGATCATCTTCACAACCGGTCGCCAATCAAATGCTTTTTTTAAGCGACCGGCACAATAAGCCGGCTTTTCGGATTCCACTATTTCCCGTAATTTATCCGGGGCGGTTTCTTCTTGTGAGAAACCGGTATTCTCTTCATGAGTAAGAATAGCCTCTTTCCGAATTTTTGAGAAAAGAACAATACCATCCAAAGACGTACAACGGCTAAATGCGACATATACTTGTCCGGCGGCAAAAGCCCGGCCGGCATCAATAATGACGTGGTCAAAAGTTAATCCCTGGCTTTTATGAATCGTAATGGCCCAAGCGAGGCGAAGCGGAAATTGGGAATAGGATCCGATCTCTTCCTCCAGTATCTCTCCGGAATCTGCATTCAAGGTATAACGAATATTTTTCCACACCTCCGGTTCAGCTTCCATCTCCGTTGCATCTTCAAACCGCACCATAATGCTGTTTGAAGTCAACCCGACCACCGTAGCCAATTTTCCATTGTAATAACGAGATCTTTCCCCTCCCTCATTGCGGGTAAACATTACCCGAGCTCCCGGTTTCAACTTTAAATCCGCACCTACCGGTAAGGAGGTATCCGGAAATTCTCCCGTTACTTTCCCTTTAAAAACATATTCTTTACCCGGCAACCGCTGCAATTCGTTTTCGTTAATCTTATCCGCTTGATAATTATGAGTGGTAAGAACAATATAACGATTATCTCCTGACAAGGAAAAATTCGGATTATAATGCATATTTAACCGTTGGATATCGGCATCCGTTATCCGGTTATTTCTAATCCGATTCAGCATCTCGACAAACACTCGTTCACTCTGACGATAAACGGTATCCAACTCAATATGCAACGGTTCATATTCCAAGAATACCCGGGCATGGAAAAAGAAAGGAGAAGGATAAAAGGGTTCCAGCAATTCCCGGTCTTCCGGTTGTACCACCGGCGGCAGTTGAAACAAGTCTCCGATAAAAAGCATCTGCACCCCGCCAAACGGTTTATGACGATTTCGGAATCTTCTCAGAATCGTATCGATCGCATCCAACATATCTGCCCGAAGCATGCTTACCTCATCAATAACGAGCAGTTCCAGTTCCCGAAACAATTCTATTTTGGACCTCCTCATTTTCACCTTTAATTCCAACTTTCTTTTACCTTCAACATCCGGAATGAAAGGTTCGAAAGGCAATTGAAACAATGAATGCAACGTCACTCCTCCGGCATTAATGGCAGCAACGCCCGTAGGAGCAGATACGATTATCTTTTTATCCGTTTTATTACGAATATAATGCAAAAACGTTGTTTTACCGGTTCCGGCCTTCCCGGTTAAAAATAAGGAACGAGAAGTATTATTTATCAAATCAACGGCAAGAGCAAACTTTTCACTTTGAATACATTCCATAATTTCATTGTTAATCCATCATCATGCTCATATATACATTCTCCGGTATACCTCCGGGAAACGCTTCCCGGTTTAACACCTTAATCATTCCTGCCGATTGATGCCTGAACCGGGGATCTCGAAGGTAAAGATTCAATTCGGCACAACGGTATTTCTTTTTAATGGAATACAATAATTTATTTTTTGTACATTCATCTTCATATACCAGTTCCTTCACAATACAATTATCTTTATTTTTCGTCACAAAAGCCATTCCTCCGGCATTTTCCGCCAAAAAGATCCGGCCATTATCCAACAATAACTCTTTCAAAAACAGTTCAAAATGGGCTTTCGTTTTTAAGACTGCATTTTCATGTTGTCGGAGAAACCGGAAATAATCCGGATACCACCGATCCGCATCCGATTCGGAAAAAGACTTAACAATTCGTATCGAAGAAACAGAAGCTTCAGCGATTTCTTTCGTCTTCATGCGTTGTATCAACAGCGGAAAGGCTTCTCTATAATCAAATCTCTTATAATATCCCACGATCCGTTCATTCTGAGGGATCAGGAAAGACAACTCCATCCCTTTCTTTTTCATCTCTTCAAAAGCAAAATACAATAATTGCTCCATTATTCCTTGTTTACGGTATTCGGGCAATGTCATGGCCCCCGAAATATATCCGGCCTTTACCTCTCTCATTCCCAACTTAATGGTATAAGGAATAATCTGCAATGAGGCAACAGGGCGGTTTTCCCGAAAAAAGACCATTGTTTCTTCTTCTTTATAAATATTCTCGAAGTAGAAGCGAATAAATTTGGAGGAATCTCCAAAACAAATTTTCCACATCTTCTTCAATTCCCGGTTATATTTACCGGCAGAGTAACTGATCATGATAAGCAATCATTAAAACAGAGATTCGACTAAACAAACCTCAAAGATATAAAAAACGTGTCGATTTATCAGTAAATGTGTATTTTTACATCGGCAGAGATCACCTCCTTCATTTTTGAAAAGAATACGACCATGAATGCCATCGAAAAAATAAGCGCCGAATTGGAAATGATTTTATCCGATATTTGCTTCTCGGGTGTAAGAAACATGTCTCCTTCCCTTTTGAAAAAATTGGAAACTTACCAACATGCAATGGAAGAAATGGGGATGAAAACAGGAGCAAAATTAATCCTTGATGCGGTCGATTCCGTCATTAAACTTCAATCCGGAGAAACAACATTAGAAAATACGGTTCGAGCAATCTGCACGTTGGATTTTTACATCAAAACCATTCAAGGAAATATGAATGCCCATTTAAAATGAGAAATGAAGAGTTAGAAACGAGAAAT
>DAIQOU010000023.1:0-8954 GCA_036787725.1 Bacteroidales bacterium | reverse complement strand
AAGAGATCAAGAGCACCGGACGAAGAGATCAAGACCTCTTTTATCGTTCAATTTGCCCATTCAAAGTCAACGTCTTAAGTCAAAATTATTTAGATTCAATCCACATATAGGCCCGATAAAAGGTAGTTTTATTCACAGGACAAAGAGAGAAATAACCTGATTTCAATCGTCCTTCTTCAACCCGCGGAGGATGAAGACGCTGCATTTCTTCATGGCGACAACGCATTTCTCCCGGTACAGAACTGAAATCGATTCGATAAATTCCCCGGGAGCCCGGGAAAACATAACGTCGGTAAAGATGTAATGCCAAATATCCCATGTTGTATCTCATATTGATCTCGACACACGGATGAAGACCATATCGATCTTCCTCTCTGTAAACCATCATATCCACGCCGATACACCCCCGATACAAAAAAGAAAAATGCTTTTGCAAAAAGACCTCCAAAGAAGCCCGTATCCGATCCAAAATATTTTCGTCGACAAAAGATACGATTCGAGACACAATCTCACTCTGAGCGTGCAGGATATTCCCCAAATAAGCACCTTTTGCATTCGTTTCAAATAATGAATAACCGGCAAAGGTTATCTTCCCTTTTCCGTCCGAACAGAATTCCATGGCAAAGTCTGTTTTCTTATCCAATACTTTTTCGATTAAAACATAGTGTTGTTTCTTCAATATTCCCCGGAGCAAACGGGTCTCTGTTTCCGTTAATTTTTCGGGAAGCCATACCAATCCTCTCCCGGAAGAAGAGTAAGGAGCTTTTGCCAACAACCGTTCCGACGAATTTTCCAACAATTGTTCTACCTCTTCCAACGTATAACAAACCCGGGGAATTAAAGAAGAAGAAATTTCCGGAAAACAAGTCGTTATATCTCTCAGGCATTCTATGCCGATCTTTCTCCCGGTCAATTCGAGATATTCTTCTTTCCAATCGGGAATGATCCAATCCGGCCCGTAATCTCGGCTTAACTGTTGCGAATAATGAACACTTTGAGGCGAAATGCCCCATAACACAATCGATTCTTTCTCGTACGCCGCTTTATTCCGAATCAAATCGGTTTCGAAAAGAGGTTTGGCCGGCAAAGGGAAATCCGGTCCAAAAAGAGATAAAAAATCATCCGGTAACCCTCTATATACCCATACATAATCATGGGGATCGGCATACCAAGCCGGCAAATACCCCAAATCATGCTGCATTTTTAAGCTATTGGCCGGTGGTGTGTAGTGAGGAGAACCGGTCAGGACGGCAGTTTCATGACCGGGATTAAAAAAATGAATCATTTCTATTTAAAAAGTAAAAACGAGATGCATGCCCCAACACATGCATCTCGTACACAATCATTAAATTATTAAAGAATACCTTGAGCCATAATCGCTTTGGCAACCTTCATAAATCCGGCAATATTAGCGCCTTTCACATAATCAATATAACCGTCGGAACGAGTTCCGTACTTAGCACATTGAGTGTGAATATCTGCCATAATTTGTTTTAACTTTTGGTCCACTTCTTCACGTGACCAATTCAAACGCAACGAATTTTGAGTCATTTCAAGACCTGATGTAGCCACCCCTCCTGCATTCGCCGCTTTTCCGGGAGCATAAAAGATTTTAGCTTCTTGGAAAACTTCAATCGCTTCGGGAGTAGAAGGCATGTTGGCACCTTCAGAAACAGCAATACAACCGTTTGCAACCAATGTTTTGGCATCGTCTCCATTCAATTCGTTTTGGGTGGCCGAAGGCAATGCAATATCTCCTTTTTCATCCCAAACTCTACCGCCTTCTACGTATTTGCAACCATATTCATCGGCATATTCTTTAATCCGACCGCGTTGAATATTCTTAAGATCCATTACAAATTCCAACTTTTCTTTGGTAATCCCTTCCGGATCATAAATATAGCCGTTTGAGTCGGATAAGGTCATAGGAATAGCTCCCAATTCGATCAATTTTTCGCATGTATATTGAGCCACATTCCCCGAACCCGAAACCAAACATTTCTTTCCTTTAATATCGATGTTTTTCGTTTTCAACATTTCCAACAAGAAATAAATATTCCCGTAGCCGGTAGCTTCCGGACGGATCAACGAACCTCCGAACTCGATTCCTTTTCCGGTTAATGTTCCGGTGTTTTCTTTTGCCAGCTTTTTGTACATTCCATACATATACCCGACTTCTCTTCCTCCCACACCGATATCTCCGGCAGGAACATCCGTATCGGGACCGATATGTCTCCAAAGTTCCAACATAAAGGCTTGACAAAAACGCATTATTTCAGCAGTTGATTTTCCTTTAGGATTGAAATCGGAGCCACCTTTTCCACCTCCCATAGGCAATGTAGTCAATGAGTTTTTAAATGTTTGTTCGAATGCTAAAAACTTAAGAATAGAAAGATTTACTGAAGAGTGGAAGCGCAATCCTCCTTTATATGGCCCTATCGCATTATTATGTTGTACCCTATATCCCATATTGGTTTGGACTTTCCCTTTATCGTCTACCCAAGTGATTCTAAAAGAAAAAATCCGATCCGGGATACAAAGTCTTTCGATCAGATTCGCTTTTTCAAATTCAGGATGTTGATTATACACCTCTTCAATAGATTCCAATACTTCTGTTACCGCTTGGTGGTACTCCGGCTCATTGGGAAACCGTCTTTTCAAATCATTTAATACCTCTTGTACTTTCATCAATTATTGATTTTATGTTAAGTATAAATCTTTTAATCGAACAAAAGTAAACTTTTTTCACCAATAAAACAACAAATAAATCAAATATTGGACAAAAAAGATAAATTTTATCAAAAACCAACACTTCAAGTAAGGATAAAAATAAAGAGGGATACCCTAAGGCATCCCTCTCTATAATATATAGGTTAAATACTATTATTTAACAAGCACTTTAGCATACTTAGCAGCTACTTTTACGATAACCAATCCATTCGGAACTGAAATTACCATATCACCGCTTGTAGCTTGTTGAGCTTTGATTAAGCTTCCATCCAAAGTATAAACCTTGATATCGTCGCCTTCAGCAGCACCAACAATTCTCACTCCGTTTTCAACAGCATATATCTTAACACCACCGGCATCAACATCATCAATATCGGTAAATCCATCGTTAGTTGCATCACCGAACAAGAATCTCAATGCCGATTCTTCCGTAACTTGTTGAGAAGTACCTCCACCATGACGGAATGTCAATATTTCATTAATTCCGGACATGTAATAATATGGAGAAGCCAATGTATTATTCTTAGTAGAATCCACTCCGGCTACTACCCAGAATTCATACGGATCCGGCTTAGATGTATCAGAAGGTTTGATATATTTCAATCCAAACATTTGAGTATAATAAGGATCACTTGCTTTCTTCGGAGCAAAATAAGCATACGGTTCACCAACCACATGGTACTTACTATCCGTTTCTCTATGAGCAGAAGTCAAGTATAAGCCATCTTTATTTATAATGTTATAATACCAAATGTTCTTCGGATCGTATTTGCCTAATACTCTATGAGCAACCAAGTCGAATTTCAATTTAGCTTCGTCAACATTATTATTACCATTTTCGTCCATAATACTTTCTCTGAATTCAACTTCTCCATAGTTAACTACAGGATTACCTGATTGGATTACCAAATAATCAGAAGATTCGGGGAATGCAGCAAGACGTAACCATCCTTCTTTTTGATGCAATTCAATCCATACATTATCGGCAGAGTTACTGTCACCGAAGAACCAGGTAGTAGCACCCAAGTCTTTTCTGTAATCTACATCATACAATTTACCGATTTGTTGTCCGGCAACACCTGTACTGGTAGAAGTAATCTTAACGATCAACGGATTTACATTTTGTTCATTCAACGTATTGAATGTAGCCATCGATTGGATATACACCTTACCATAGTCATAATACGGATTGGTTTCCGGAGTATTTTCTTGGTTCGGAAGGTCATTTTCACCTACATATTCAATCCGATTATTCAATGTATTTACATTCAAGTCTCTATACATTCTGTATGGGAAGCAGAACTTCATTCCCGGCTTGTAAGTCGGATAAGATTCTACATTACCCAATCTGTTCTTTTCAGTGTCAGTCAAATAAACAAATGCTACTTTACCTTTTTGATCTACTTCCAAGAAGTATTCCTTATCGGTTGCAGGATCTGTATACACAATGTTGTAATATTGAATTTGATGTACTCTTACACCTCCGTCACAAGCACCAAACCATTCGTAATTACTCTTTCTGAAAGACAAATACTTAGCTTTAGTTGAATCAACATAGGCTTGAAGGCTGTCTTTAATAGGAATTGAGAATTCACGAGCAAACAAGAAACGATCTTTATAGAACGATTCAATTACAGACCAGTCATAAGAGATCACATCATCATCCATCGGGAAAGTGAAATAGTAATCGATTGTACTGTCGCCATTGTATTTGCGAGATACAGAATCAACTTTATTCTCTTCACCAATGTATTTATTAGTAATTTGAGTCACCTGAACAGTTTGAATATCATCATCAAAGAATTCGCTGAAATCATATACTCCGTTTACTCTCTTGTATTGTCTTACAGAAATCAAATTACGTACATAACCGGTATCTCCATAAGCAGTAACATGAGAACTATCATCCACCAAGAATAAGTATTGGTTCGGTAATAATTCAGTTTGTTCTACCGGTACTTGGTTCCGGGTTCTGGAATAGATACCCTTAGAATCGGTAAGCGGTTTGAACTTATAAGCATAATAATCGAATGTAGCCTCATTTTCGGTAATGCGAGTTACCGTCCATTGTTGAGAAGGATCTGCATAATCTCTATGGAAATAATTTACAGTTCTTCCGTCACACAAATAAGGCACAGCAGTTCCACGTCCGATTCCATTCGTATAAACATAATCATAACGATCAACAAAGTTAGGACATGCAAACTCTCCGATATAAGGAACATATGAGAATACATATTCACTGGCCGGTTTACCTGTAGTACCTCCGGCTGCTACATACAATTGTTTTGATAATGAAGAAAGTTCATCCGGTCTTGTAGTAGCCACACGATAATCTTCATTTACAGAATAGTCTCCCATATTCACATTAAATTCAATTGTATCTGATTGCATCCAGTTTTGCTTGTATTGGAATCTGTAAGCAGCCAACGGATAGATAGTATGTAATCCGAAATGGAAAGCTGAATCGGTAATAATACATTCTGTGTTACCAAAATTATCACGATCCGCATCAGTTCCCAACTGGCTGTAAATAGCAAACATTTGAGTATATACAGAAGCTCCTTTTACGACTTGGTTAAGTCTTGCAGGTTCAAAACTGAGGATACCTCCATCCACTCCATCCGGCATATTACCGATATCCGATTGAGAATAAATCGTTTGTCCGGTGGTAGTCAAGAATGTTCTCTCTACAATATCATTACCACTGGAATCTTTCTTACGCACTTCCCGACGAATGTAATACAATTGAACCGGACGTTTGGCATCCTTAAATTGGAACTGAGGATTTAATGCTCCCGGAGTTTTTACTCTTGGAACCTTTACTCCGTCAGGTCGAATAATACTATCATACAAGTAACCGATACCTCCCGTAGATTGAGGAATCAATTTTGTAGCAGGAACCAATGTAAAGGTTACGATATCTCCTTGCTCAATATTTTCCGTCGCTTTTTGATATTTGAAATGACCTTCACCTTCTCTGGTTTGAGAGATGAAATCACCGGTCCAACCGTTATTAGGATCACCGGATACTTCACGGTCCCAACGTTCTGCACGAAGAGGAGCGCCAAACATACGAGTATCAGCTAAATAATCATTATCAATATAACCCCATTCACAAACAGGCACAGTTGCTCCTGTCGGAGTCCAACGAGTAGCTTCTGTAACATCTCTTGTTACTTTAAGCATATTGGACTGAGTAGTAATTACAGCATAATATGTGTAACCCCACTGCTGAGCTCCGGAAATATAATAATCTCTACGAGCATTAGCATCTCCTCTTGTAAAATCCAATCTGTATTTTCCGGTTACAGCATCCCTTTCATTTGTATAGTAGAACTCGGGAACAACTGCTTCCAAAATAAAGTTGGTTAACTTTTTATCCACAACCATAGGTTGGTAGAAACGGAAACGGGTTGCATTTTGAGGCAATGTTTCATTGAAAGTAAAACCAAATCTATTGATGGTAGGTGTAGCTCCGGCATGAACATCCAAAGAAAGGTATTTATCACCATATTTCAAATAGAACCATTTGTAAGTATTACCAATAGAATCATAACATAAATTAGTGATTCCCGGAACAGCATCTTTAAGAGGACCGTCACCGGCACCTCTTCCTTGCAAACGAGTAGTGATATCTTCATCTACCAAAACAAATTGAATCAAATCAGCGGAGTCAACTTGAGATATATTATGCTTAACAATTGCCCGGTTATACTCATCAACGCTTAAGAGATCTCTATGTCCTATAGCTTCTGTGATTCCATAATAACCTTGTTTGTACATATAATTGAACAACGAGTCTACATCATAGTTGAACCATAATTGTTGTCCGTATACACTGATAGAATCATGTTTAACCCATTTCTCATCCCGATCCAACGGATAAGCAATTTGAGTCAACGATAATTCCAAACCAAACGGCCGGTTATTATATTCATCATAAAAATCGAAAGGAACACCCGGAGTAGAAGAGAAAGGAGCGCGTGCAGTTAATACATCTTCAGTACGAAACTGATCTTGTTTCAATTCTTCATAAAAGACAACATCACGTTGCAATACTCCATCCACACCGGAAAAGTTTCCGTAAGAGGTAGACCAACCATCTGGATAAAAAGTTCTGCGTTGATCAAATTCGAAAGTACTCACCGAATTGTAATAAGTAGTACGTCCTACATTTCCCGTTATAGCATAGGGGAAAAGATTCGAATAATCACCGGGAACCAAAGGACCCCAACCATACTTAAGTATAGCTGTATCGATTGCCAAATCAAATCTGCTGGTTAAGAAACGAGGTGCAAACGGAGTAGCAGTAGCATCACGCAAAGGAGCTCCTCCAATATTGCGCAAGAAGAAATCCGTATTATTATCCGCATCTTTAATTCCGATCACTTTCCAAATATAATCCGGAGCAACACTAAACGGTCCGGTAGCCATTGCAGAATCCGACAAATAAGCTTGATACTCCGTATTCTGGTAGTTATGAGCATTAACACCAACACCTCCTAAAGTGCCATGAGCCAATGTATTCCAATACCCGTCATTAGAAGTATATCTCAGTATTTGTCCCAACTCATTGGTAATTCTATATCCTACCAAGTAGTTGGTACCCTTCCCTTTTTCATCCACAGTATAAGCGGAATTCAAATCCGACACATATACTTCCTCAAACTGCCAATAAGCGCTCAGATTCAATGAGTCATAAGGTGTTTTGTAATAAGGATCATCCGCTGCAGGAGAATGGAATTCTTCATCCGTTTCTTTTTCTGTCAAAACGAGCTTAGTTTGAATATCACCGGTAGAAGTCCATTGTCTGACAGCATCTAGCACCAATTTAAGAGTACCGCCATTGTTATTACGTAACGGAGCTCTCTTCGCTTCCATATAGAAATACCGTTTTTCAGGAATAAAATTATATTTGGTATTATCTTGGAAACGGAAATTAGCATCAGCATAAATAGTGTTGGTAGCCAACCTACTGGGACCCACCACATAAGCAGGATTATTTATCGCAAAAGCATAATTGATCTTAAAATACTTTTCAACATTAATAGCGCCGTTATACTCATGATCGTTTTGGGTAATACACATGTTAATTTCAGGAGCGACAAGCGTACCGGGTTGTCCATGCACATGATTCCATGCTTTATAAGGATACAAAGTCAAACTTCCGTCTGTTTCAATCCAAATAGCAAAACGTTGATTTCCAAGGGTATCGGCAGCACCTGAAATATCTCCGATACGAGCCGGTTTAGGATCTTCCAATGTAAGTAAACCTCCATAAACGGAAATAGAACCCGGATCTTGTGTATCCAACGCAGCTTTCCGCGAAACACTCAACAATTTACCTCCTGCTTGAGGAGCAATGAAAGAGAATAACTCAACATTACCCGGGAAAGCCGCAGAAAGAGCCGGGGTACCTTCTACTCCGGGAATAGAAGCCGCCAAATCGGTAAGCACCACCTTGAAGTTTTCAATACTTTTACCGTTTTCGTCTACTACCAAATTTCCATACAGATGATTAACAATCTTGGAAAAATCAACATGACTGTCTTTGAAATCTGTCCATCTTGCCCAACGAGAACTAATTGCTCTTGCCTGAATAAAGATCGGTTGATATAAGGTACGATCTGCATTGAATACATCATAAGTAACCATAGTCAAATCATCCTTATACAATTGGTCATTCGCTTTGTCTTTTAACATCCGAACAAGCAGCAAACGACCTCCTGTAGGAGAACTGGAAGCTGTACGAACAGAAACATAACCTCCTGAAGTAATAGGATCCTGAGCAATTACACCACTACCGGTAAATTGAACCAACTCCCAATCGTTGTTACCACCGAATTCCAATAACTTACCTTGATTATAACGATCGTAGTTCCGAATATAGAAAACACCCATCTTATCGGTATTGGAACCATCTTTATAATTTTCCAAAGAGAAATAAAAACCTTCTTCTCCCAGTCCGCCGGGAGTACTGCGAAATTTGAATTTATTATCTGTATCCAGATATAATCCCCCGATCAAATCGGTAGGGACAATTGGAGAATTCGGATATTGCGTACCCAACGTAGCTCCATTATAATAAACATCCAGACAATAAGCTTTGGTACCGTCATAACCGACACCTCCACTTTGGGCTAAAGCATTTGTCTGAAAAGCAGCAAGCGCCAGAAAAGCAACGAGCAACTTAAAAATTTTTCTTTTCATAAATACTATTA
>DAIQOU010000334.1:0-5509 GCA_036787725.1 Bacteroidales bacterium | reverse complement strand
ATGATACTTCAAGTATATGGTTCTACATATTTACTTATAAATGGTATATCACAGGAGTAGTGGCTCTTATGCTTGCCTATTCCCTGATAGCCATATTAAAAATAAAATGGCAATGGGTATTGGCAGGTGCTTTAGCTACCGGGTTATCTGCGTTTCCGGCATATCAATTCATACCGAATCCGAAACTGGTTCCGCTTGTTCCGATGATAGTCGGTATTAGTGCTTTGTCCCTTGTTACCTTGTTGGATAAACGTGATCCCGAAAACAAAGAATGGACACTCTCAGCATGGGGATTTGCCAAACAGATAATGCCGTTACTTGCAATCGGAGTGGTTACAGCAGGTTTTCTGCTCGGTTCTACCCATGATAATACTGCGATTGCGGGTGTGATACCCAATGATTGGATTGAGTGGGCGGTTGGAGGAAACTCTCTTTTATCCAATTTCTTCGCCGGTTTCACAGGGGCATTTATGTACTTTGCTACACTGACCGAAGTGCCGATCATTCAGGGATTGCTTGCTTCCGGTATGGGAAAAGGACCGGCATTGGCTCTGCTATTGGCAGGCCCTTCACTTTCCCTACCGAATATGCTCGTTATACGTGGGGTTATGGGTACGCAGAAGACCGTTGTTTATGTGACATTGGTAATTATTATGGCAACTATATCCGGTCTTGTTTACGGAACATTTTTTTAAGAAAACAACAAATGAAAATATTGATTTTATGTACAGGAAATAGTTGTCATAGCCAAATGGCTCACGGTTTCCTGCAATCGTTTGTACTTTGGATTTCGTGATCCGTCAAGAGAGAAAGGTATACCGGAATTTATGAAAGACCGATTTTTTCGTAAAAGGTTTGAAATAAAGAATAAGTTTTCCGAATTTTGCATTACACAAATATTAAAGAAATATCCAAATGCGCCTGTTTCGGCGAATGGGAATAAAACAGCAATAAGTTATGGGTGAATTATTTGAAAAGGGTGCCATTCTGAATATGGCAGAAATGATTGAATACTCCGAAGGTGGAGTAATCAGTAAGCAAGTGTTAGAAAATCATGCAGGGAATATTACTCTTTTCTCGTTCGATAAAGGGCAGAGACTGAGTGAACATTCCGCACCTTTTGATGCAATGGTGGAAATATTAGACGGGGAGGCTGAAATTTCAATAAACGGGAAACCTCTAATACTGACTACGGGGCAGTCAGTAATTATGCCTGCGGGTATTCCTCATGCTTTATATGCACGCAAGCAGTTTAAGATGTTACTTACCATGATTAAGGAGTAACAATCAACCCAAAAACCAAATATTTTTCTTGTTTGCACATAAAAGCAAGAAAAATATTTGAAAATCTCATAAGAACAGTAAGCTTTAATGGCCCGAAAGTTGAAAATCCATACTATAGAATTATTTAACCGATTAATAATGCTGAAACAATGAGTGTCTTATACAAATTATTACCTATTTACGATAATATAAATTCAAATCCTAAAAAGGGGATGACGGTTCGTCCGGTGAGCCGGGGTACAGTCAGTCTATCACGATTAACGAAAAAAATGGCCAACGAAACCCCTTTAAAACAAGCTACATTGAAAGCTGTGATTGAAGAATTGGCCCATCAGGTGGAAGAAGCGTTAATGGAAGGTTATCACGTTAATTTGGGTCGTTTGGGAACCTTTTCTCTCAGTGTGGAGAGCAACCGTTTGGTGGAAAGTCCTAAAGAAATACGAGCCGAGTCGGTCAGCATAAAACGAATTTTGTTTCGTCCTTCGGCAGAAATGACCAAACAGGTAAAGAAAGCAGCGTTGGAACGTGCTCCGGAAATGATCATGAAACTAAAAGATTGATTTTATTTATCAATAATTTTCAATTGATAATACAGTTCTTCAAATGAAGAAAAGGTGAGGATTGGTGACCCTATTTGTTGCATTTCCAGTTGATTTTCGGAAATAATGTTTAATGTGAATCGGGCTTCTTCTTTTCGGTCGGTAAGCATAAATCCATTTTTGGTCAGCAAGTTGAGGGTCCAGTGAAAAAGGGTTTCGGAAGCTTTCAGGTATACCTTTTTCCCTGTGCCCGGGATGAGGTTAAAATTTCCCGTGTTTTTATTGAAAGTTACCTGTTTTCCGGAGAATACCGATGCAATTTTATCTGTCAGTACCAAATCCTCCGTAACTCCGGCTAATAATCCCTGTTCTTTTGAAAGGATCCATAATTTATCGGCCAATAATAGAGCTTGTTCGATGTCGTGAGTAGAGAGCAGTATTGCTTTGTTGTGATCGACGGCCAATTGTCGGAGCAGGCTTAAAATATCGATTCGGCTCATTACATCCAGAAAGGCAGTCGGTTCGTCTAATAAAATAACAGGGCATTCTTGAGCCAATGCTTTGGCTATCATTGCTTTTTGTCTTTCCCCGTCTGAAAGTTCCGCTACATACGAATCGGCTTTTCCTTCAATGAAAACGGCTGCCATGGCTTTTTTTATAATTTCCCGGTCTTCGTCTTTTGATTTTCCGAAGAATCCGGTATAGGGATAACGTCCTAATCCAACCAGTTCTTTTACGGTTAATCCTCCGGCTTGAATTCGGTCGGTCAAAACCAACCCCAACAGTTTCGAAATTTCCCGTTCGTTATAAGTTGCCGGATCTTTTCCAAACAGCAAAAGATCTCCTTCTAAAGGAGGTTGCAACCCGCTCAACGTACGGAGCAAGGTTGATTTTCCGGAGCCGTTGGTGCCGAGCAAACAAGTAATTTCTCCCGGATACAGATCCAGGTGGAGCCGGCGATAGAGGATATTGGCTTCCTTTTTTCCGGATCGCGGATATCCGATACTCAAATCCCGGGCTGATATGGCTGTTTGTTTCGGCACAACAAGTCAGTTAAAATAATTTATTTTCTTCTGTTTTACAATTACATAGATGATAACGGGAGCTCCGAAAATCGGCGTAATGGCATTCAACGGAATCACTCCGGAAGAACCCGGCAGACTGCTGATGAGATTACAAGCCAACGCTATAAAACTGCCTGTCAATAGGGTAACAGGCACCAAGGACTGATGATTGGATGTTTTTAACAACAATCGGGCCATATGGGGAACAGCCAGTCCTATGAAAGAGATGGGGCCGCAGAAAGCAGTGGTAATGGCAGTCAACAGGCCTACACAAATCAATAACTGCAATCGTACTCGTTTGATATTAACTCCCAGATTGGCGGCATACCGTTCTCCCAATAATAAAGCGTTCAGCGGTTTTATTAATAAAATGGAAAAAAACAATCCGCACAGGATCAACAGGCAGTATACGGGTAACTGATCGGTAGAAACAGCCGAAAAATCGCCCATTCCCCACATCACATAGGCAAATACTTTTTCTCCCGATCCAAAGAAATTCAACAAGGAAATCAGCGAAGAAGTGATGTATCCGATCATAATTCCGATGATGAGCAGCATGATGTTATTCTTTACAATGGAAGACATAATGATAATCAGAATTAGGATCAGAACCGCACCTGTAAAGGCGCCGGCTACTACCGCTACGGTTCCCGAAAAGGTAATCCCTGCCGCACTGCCCACAATTCCTCCAAAAAAAAGTAGTACCAATGCTACCCCCAAACTCGATCCGGCACTGATTCCGAGTATTCCCGGATCGGCCAACGGATTTCCGAAAACGGTTTGGAGCATCAGCCCCGAAACGGCAATGGCTCCTCCGGTAAATAAGGCGGTAACGGCCTGCGGAAAGCGTGATTCCCAAATGATGTATATCCAAGCCTGTTTTTCGGCTTTATGTTGAGTGAGAATACTCCAAACCGCTTCTGCGGGTATACTTACCGAACCCCAAAAAAGATTGGCGGCAAATAATAACAGGGTACTTCCGATCAACAACAGAATATGTTTCTTTTCTTGCAACATTCTTCGGATAAATCGACTATTCGGCCAACGGTTGGTAATAGCCGGTTTGATAACCGGGAAACAGTTCGGGATGAAAAATGGCGGCCAGTTCTTTTAAGATACGATCGGGACGTACCGGCGCTTCTTCATGATAAGGAACCCGGTCTGTGTTGCATGCCCGGATTTTTCTGTTTTTAAATGCTCCAAAGTAGGAGTAAGGCTTGTATTCTTGTTCCAGTGCCCGATAAGTCAGGTCGGAGGGACTGTTGTATTTGATAAGCCAAGTATCGGCATTTTCGGCTTTGTCCAATACCGTTTCAAAACTCAACGATAGTGATCCTGCAGAAGGGTCGTTTTTCCAAATGTAATCGGCTCCGGCATCTTTCAACAGAGTGGCCATATAACTTTCCCCACCGGGGAGATACCATACATTTCCGTATTTTTTTTCCGTGAATACGGAAGGTCGTTCGGATATTTCGGCTGTCTGTGCCTTTATTTCATCGTAGTGAGTCTTTATTTGCCGGAATAATGAATCTCCAAGCTGTTGTTTTTCGAAAAACAGGGAGTAAAAACGGATCCATTCGGCACGGCCCAACGGAGAAGATTCCATATAATCGATCCCTTCTATGAGGGGAATTCCCACTTTTTCGATTCTGCCGTAAGACATGCCCTGAATGGGAGTAGTAAATACCGCTTCGGGTTCCAACAAAATAATCCTTTCCACATCGGGGTTACTTGCTTGACCGAGGTCGGCAATGGTTCCGTCTTCTACGGCTTTACGGATAAAAGGAATGTGAATGTATTCCGGTTCGCAAACCCCGCTAATCCGGGATAATTCGTTTAATTCCCTCAAGAAAGAACAATGTACGGTGGAATAAGCCACTACTTTATCCAACGGGGTACGAATCAAAGTGCCTTCCGGCAGTTGTTGGGGAATCTCTCGATCCTTATTGATCAGAATATAAGTGCGCAGGCCGGTGCTTGCGGTATCCCAGGGATTGTTGACTGTAACCACGGTATAGTTGTCATAAAGGGTGACTTCAAATCCTTCGGCATATTCGATGTTATAATCGGAAACTGCGGTATCGTCAGATCCGGAGGATTTGGGCCGACAGGAAAAGACCGTAATAAGTATGAAAAGAGATAAAATAATTGCCCGGTTGTATAATTTAGTTGACATGACAGTTTATTTAATTGAATCCGTCACAAAAGTAATGTTTAATTCTGAAATCAAGTTAACCGGGACAATAGAGAATGAGGTTCCCGGTTATGCATAAATCCCCGTGGAACCGCGGTTAGGCATTATAGTGAACTTTCAGCTCATCCCAAAGAGAAAACAATATATTTGATTTTCGAGTCTTTACAATCAAACCTTCCTTTCCGGCGTATCACTCGGTCGCGAAGCGATCGTATATACATAACTACGGGTAAACAAAATACAGCCCGTGGAAGCGGCACACTCCTTGAGGGCTAAACCGGGTCAGCCCCGAGACGAAACTTATAATCCAATCCGTAGTTTATTCAAAGAACAATTGGACTTTTACCCCTCCGGATTAAAAAAGAAAAAGGGAATTCTCACGAACTCCCTAAATCAACCTTTGTTAACCTTAAATCTAATACTATTAT
>DAIQOU010000333.1:0-5512 GCA_036787725.1 Bacteroidales bacterium | reverse complement strand
CCTACAGAGGTTCGCAGCCTGTCGGCTGCTTTCTGTCAGTTCGGTTTCATATCGGTATTGGCAATCTCCTCCCGGCAAGTCCCGGGAGGGACGCCGTTATATTTAACCGATGGTGAAGCAAGGCGTAACCGTCGGAAGTACGACAGGAAGGCCTTTTCCGTCCCGCAAGTTTCGCTTGCGCTACACAGCGGTTAAGCATGATTTCGTCCCTTACGGGACTTATTGCGACTTTTTGGTCAGCCCCTACAAAACTGAGCAGTCTATGGCTGCCGAGAACTCCCGGACTTTTGAATCCCTTATCGGGTTGAGCTGCTTCACTTATAAGTCAACTTATTTTTCCGGTCTATATCTTTCACTCCGGACACCGGAATGAGGGTGAATCCCCAATGGTATTCCCGATCGGAATAGATGGTGGCATATTCTACCGGTCTTGCTCCCCAGCTGTTGTATCCCGCTACGCCTTGCTGCTTCCAATCAAGACATACTTCAATGAAATTACGGGGAACAAGATCATTAATATGCGTTTGTTTAGGCATTACATCTTTCGCTTCGGATTCATTTTTGTTGGCAATCTCCGCTGCCGAAAAGTTTTTCCATTGGTAGGGAGCATCGGATTCCTGAGCATCCAGATCTTCTACCGTATATCGGAGCGCATTGAAGCCGATTAAGCTGTCTGCCAGTATTAACAATCCTTTGTTATTCTTATCCATAGCAGCCAACCAGCGGGTATCGGTATGATGACCGTTCTCCTGCGGACGGACATAAGGATGATAAAGATCGTCAACGCTTGCATGATACAGATCGACCAACGTTCCTTTGAATCGATCACAATAATTTTCTTCGGGTCCGCGTCCGAAATACCGGATGTTTTGCATTCCCTGTGGAATACGGAAACGCACTCCGATACGCGGCACTTCCAATGTACCGGCTCGTCTCCTCTCGGCCCGGGCCTGCGGACTGTAAGTGGCGGTCAGTTCGGCTTCGGACTTGCTAATCCCGTCTTCCTCCCGATGAATCGGGGTAAACTTCGCAGAGACATGAATCATACCGGCCGGATAAACACGATAATTTACAATATAGTTGTTTCCCGCAGGCAAAGCGTAGTTTACCGTAAGAATCATTGTACGATCCTCTTTCTTAATATCATATCGTTTTACCTTGAAATTCCGGCTTGACTCTTTCCATATTTGTAAACGTTTGGGAGCGCCGTTCCCGTAATCATTATCATTGGGAGCTCGCCAGAAGTTAGGTTGAACCCCGAAACTTTCGCTGAAATATTCGGTTCCGTCTACCCGGTAGGAAGTAGGAATTCCTTTCTCCTTGTCAAACACAAAAGTAACTTTATCGGAAGAGAAGCGAATCAATTGTGTTTCCTCTTCCACTCGAAGTTCCGGACCGCCTGCAGCCTTGTATGGTTCTTTACTTTTTCGGAGAGGTACTTCAAACTGATCATAAGCAATCAGATGATTTGCCGGCACCAACGGTTCGGCCTCTTTGGTCCTGACTTCAAAATTAATGAAGTATTCCACTCCCGGTTCCGGTTTCAATCGGCTTACGGGTAAGGTCACTGTTTCGCTTTCCCGGGGAGCAAGCGAAAGAGGCAGCACGGCTTTTTTTACCACTTTATCATTAGCCTTGATTTGATACTCTACCCGGTACTTGGACAGATCGGTAAAATAGAAACGATTGGTAATCCTGATCTCCCCTTTGGCCGGATCTATCGCTTCAAAGCCCACATTCTGATGGTTGTATTTCACTTCCGCCATTCCCGGATGCGGTTTTTGATCGGGTCCTACAATTCCGTCGGCAACAAAATTCCCATCCGAAGGCAAATCTTTTCCGTAATCTCCTCCATACGTCCAATAAGGATTTCCTTTTTGGTCATAAGCCAACAGCGAATGATCTATCCACTCCCATATATATCCTCCTTGCAAATGCGGATATTTATAGATGGCCTGCCATTGTCCATACAAATCACCGGTAGAATTACCCATGGCATGGGCATATTCCGAGGGTACAATGGGACGATCCGCTCCCTTCTTTCCGATTTCTTCCAACCATGCAGCAGAAGGATATTGAGGCACATACATATCGGTATTCCATTCCCAAAGGGCACGCTCGTAACACACCGGACGGTTCATCAGCTTTTGATCCTTTTCTTTCAGCCAAAGATAAGTCTGATAAAAATTATATCCGTTGCCCGCTTCATTCCCTAACGACCAGATGGTGACGGAAGGATAATTTTTATTTCTCTCAAACATATTCTCTACACGATACAAATGATTGGCCAACCAAGCCGGATTATTGCCCAACGTCCCGCCTTTCTTCAAATCGTAATACATACCATGCGATTCAATATTGGCTTCATCGTATACATACAATCCGTATTCATCACACATTTCATAGAACTTACGATCTTGCGGATAATGGCTCAACCGTACGGAATTGATATTATTCAATTTCATCAATTCAAAGTTACGCTTCATTTCTTCGGGAGTTACATAATGGCCCGTATATTGGCTTACTTCGTGTATGTTCACCCCTTTCAGTTTGATGGGTTGACCGTTGACATAGAAGAGGTTCAACTTCTTTCCGTTTATTTCGATATCGCTTTCCTTGATCTCAATCCTGCGAAAACCGACATTAAAAGGAATTATTTCTTCTCTTCCGTCATAAGCAACCGTGATAAGGAGTTTATAGAGCCGGGGAGTTTCGGAAGTCCATGTTTCTACCCCGTTGATATCGGTTCCAAAACGTACGGTTTGTATTCCGGGAGCCGACACATGCACTGTCTCGGCAGAGGAAGCAACTGTTTTTCCTTGTCGGTCCAACAATTCATAACGAACCGTGGCGGGGGAAGAAGTCCCGGAAAGGGTATTCTTTATATCCGCTTCCAATTGAAAGATCCCGTTTCGATAGGTATCGTCCAACGTAGAGACAACACGGAAATCGTTTACGGCTACACGAGGCTGAGACCATAAAAACACATCCCGTTCTATGCCGCTGATTCTCCAAAAGTCTTGGCACTCCAAATAAGAAGCCGTACTCCAACGGTATATTTTTAAGGTAACTGTATTCTTTCCTTCCCGTATATACGGATCGATCCGAAACTCGGCCGGGTTTTTGGAGTCTTCACTGTATCCTATTTCCTTACCGTTAATATAGACATAGGTTGCCGATTTGGCTCCCCCGATATGTAAATAGATATCCCGTTCTTTCCAGTCGCCGGGAATCTCGATTTCTCTTCGATATACACCCATTGGAACGGATTCGGGCAAATGAGGAGGATTCGGATTACGGGGTTGAAACTCATAACCGTGATTAATGTAAATCGGAGACCCGAACCCTTGCACTTCCCAATTTCCCGGAACTTGAATGTCCGCCCAATCGGATATATCGGTTCGTTCATCCGTTATATCGGCCGGCGCCTTCCGATAGTCTTCGGTATAATAAAATTTCCAAGTCCCGTTGAGTAATCGGTAATAGCTGCTTTGTTCGTATTTTCCGGCCAAAGCAGATTCCCGGTTATCATAAGTCATAAAAGAGGTTCTCGGCTTTTCTTTATTCACCTGCAACACATTCATGTCTCGCCAATAGGGCAGATTCTCTTTTGCATGTAAAAGAGGAGGGGATAGGGAGATAATGATAAATAATAAGAGCAGTATTCTTCCTTTTTTATTCATGATTATTCTTTATTTATATAGATATTCTATTAAACAGACTGTCATAAAGTTGTTTATTAAGGAGTTTCCAAACGATATAGGCTTTCGCGGTGGTGCACCTGCCCGTTGAAGCAGTCAACTAAAGAAAAATAAGATACCGGATAAAAACACCATCACAGTCTGTTTTTTTATATAAACTCGACTATCAACCGGAACTATTATTCAGCAAACTTCAGTCCGTTCAACTTATTCCAGCCGCCACGGGTGAAATCGGGAATTTCTACCGGTGCACTGTTATTATCCAATGAAATCTCGGTTAAGGGAATGAGGCAGCACCACTCCGCCAAGTCATACACATCCATATCCAAGGGCAGACCGTTTTGCAAACAATAAATCATCCGATAGTCCATAATGAAGTCCATTCCTCCGTGTCCTCCCACTTGTTTCGCTTTTTCTTCTATATCTTTTACAATGGGATGTTTGTATTTTTCCATGAGCGCTTTCTTCACCTCTTCGGGAACAAAGTTATGTGCATTGAGATTCTCGTGATCGGCAGCTATTTCGGGATCGATCTCCCCCGCATCCAGCGCATAACCGGATGTCGGATATTTATTGGCAAATCCCTTGGTACCGGTAAGTTGGTACATACGGTTGTACGGACGCGGAGAAGTTACATTGTGTTCGATCAACATACTTTTTCCTTTCTCCGTCCGAATCAAGGTACATGTATGATCGCCATTCCGGAAGTCGGTTACTTCTTCACCCGTTTTTTCCTTGATAAAAGCCGGGTTACCCACTGCTCTGGTATCTACCGAGACCAAATAATTCATTTTATCGCCGCGATGGATATTCATGGCCTGACATACCGGACCCAATCCATGTGTAGGATATACATCTCCCCGATGCTCGCGATTGAAATCCATCCGCCAATTGTTCCAATATTGCTCCCAATAAGGTTGTAATCCGTGAATATAAGCTCCTTCTCCATGTAAAACTTCTCCCAACAAGCCTTGTTGTACCATATTTAATGTAGTAAGTTCAAAGAAATCATACACGCAGTTTTCCAACTGGATACAATGTTTGCGGGTTTCTTCGGATGTATTGATCAAATCCCAGATTTCATCCATAGTCATGGCTGCGGGCACTTCAATAGCTACGTGTTTACCGTCTTTCATAGCTTGTATGCCGATGGGTGCATGGCTTTTCCAATCGGTCGCTATATAAATCAAGTCTACATTGGGAAGGGCGGTTACTTTTTTCCATACAGCCGTATCGCCGTAAAATTCTTCTGCTTCGGGAAAACCGCGCTCCTTCAACATTTCATTCACCTTTTGGGTATTTTTTTGTTCTACATCACATAAAGCAACGATCTCGACGCCGGGAATATGGGTCATCCGATTTACCGCTCCCGGGCCACGCATTCCCAATCCGATAAAAGCAACCCGCACGGTAGGGATCGGATCGCAAGTTAAATTCAATACATCCGTTTGTCCGGACGGACGCTCCGGAGCAGGAGTCGGGATAATACGGGAACATTCTTGAGTTTGTTTTGTTTGACAACCGCCTAAACACAAGGCCGCAATAAGAGTAATAAAAAAATGTTTTTTCATTTCATTTATCTTTAGGTTAATTAGATTAGTCTTCCCGGTTGCTGCTTTTATTTCGGTTCATAACCTGTTGGTTTGAAATCCATGCAAAGCAGCCGGTTCGATTTTCGGTTTTACTTCGGGAATCATACTGACGAACGATGTTTTGTCGGTAAATTTCCCTTTATGTTGTGCCCTCACCTTTAATACATTTTTTCCGACTGCTAAGTTAACATTTTCACAAATAAACCGGGCATTTATCTC
>DAIQOU010000332.1:3517-5523 GCA_036787725.1 Bacteroidales bacterium | reverse complement strand
TTGCTTCACCATCGGTTAAATATCAAGACGTCTCTCCCGGGCCTTGAGGGCGGAGCTTGAAGTCCCGCTAGGGACGAAATCATGCTTAACCGCATGTGTAGCGTAAACGAAACTTGCGGTCCGAAAAGCCTCTTCCGACGGTTACGCTTTGCTTCACTCAAGACGTCTCTCCTGGGACTTGAGGGCGGAGCTTGAAGTCCCGCTAGGTACGAAATCATGCTTAACCGCATGTGTAGCGTAAGCGAAACTTGCGGTCCGAAAAAGCTCCCTTCCTGCACTTCCGACGGTTACGCCTTGCTTCACCATCGGTTAAATATCAAGACGTCTCTCCCGGGCCTTGAGGGCGGAGCTTGAAGTCCCGCTAGGGACGAAGTCATGCTTAACCGCATGTGTAGCGTAAGCGAAACTTGCGGTCCGACAGAGACCGGTCTCCCATACTTCCTGCGGTGAAGCATGGCGTAGCCGTTGATTTGTGGAAATGGAAGATCATAAAAGCGCTTTGTCGCAGCCGCAGGCTGCACAGCTTTGTAGGCAGGGGCTTCAAGCCCCTGTGTAAGATCGGCCTTCTCCCCTCCAAAGCCTCCGTTAGGAGGCAAACAAATTGATGCACCTGCATTGATTTTTATCCTAAATTAATTGTTTATTAGGTGCTTTATTAATGTCCCGCTCTTTTCTTTGCCTTGAACATTAAAAATTAGTATCATGAGAAAAATAGGTTGTCTATTATTACTCTTTATTTCTTTTACGGCAACGGGCCAAACAAATCGGTCAAAACATGCCGGCGAAACACAATATCCAAGTTATAAAGGACTGGTGATGGCGGGTTACCAAGGGTGGTTTGGTGCTCCTGTCGATGGAAAGATGTATCCCGATGAAAAACAGGTACGTATCGATATGTGGCCTGATGTGAGCGAATATGAAGTAACTTATCCTACCGGTCTGAAACTGTCTGACGGTTCACCGGCTCGTTTTTTCAGTTCGAGAGACAAAAGTACTGTCGATTTGCATTTCAAATGGATGAAGGAATATGGAGTGGACGGAGTATTCATGCAACGTTTTTTCAGTGCAGCCCGGCCGGGGGAAGGACGCAACGGTGTACTGAAAAATGCAATGGAAGCGGCTTCCAACTACGGAAGGGCTGTTGCCGTGATGTATGATCTTTCCGGCTTGAAAGGCTCGGGAGAGGATTGTTCCCGTATCATCGAAGATTGGAAATACTTGGTCGATTCTTTGAAGGTGACCAATCAAAAAGGAACAAAAACTTATTTGCATCACAACGGAAAACCGTTGGTCGCCATTTGGGGGATCGGGTTTCCCGACAGGCCTTATAATACACGGAATATAGGGATAGAAAGATTGATTGATTTTCTGAAGAACGATCCGGTTTACGGAGGTTGTGCGGTGATGTTGGGAGTGCCTACATTCTGGCGCGAACTGAATGCCGACTGTTTGCCCGATCCTTACCTGCATGAAGTGATCAAATCGGCGGATATTGTATTGCCGTGGATGGTACAGCGTTTCACCCCGTTGCTTCATAACGATATGGATCGTTACCGTGACATTATTATCGAAGATATAAAATGGTGTAAAGCTGCGGGAATTGATTATGTACCCTGTGTCACTCCCGGATTCAGTTGGCATAATCTCAGTCGTTTCGAATTCCCGGATGATATAAAACCGGTAGGCTCCATTCCGCGACAAGGCGGAAGATTCTATTGGCAACAGCTTGCTACCGCTATCAATGCCGGAGCAAGCATGATTTATGTCGCTATGTTTGACGAGGTAAACGAAGGAACTGCCATATTTAAAGTCAGTACGAATCCGCCGGTCAGTAATATTGCCTCCTTTGTGAAATTGGACGGTGAACCTTCCGATCATTACTTGTGGCTGACAGGCGAAGCCGCGAAAATGCTGAGAGGACAAAAGCCCTTGACATTTAAAATGCCGAAGAGGGAGTGAGAAAGCGCGAAAGCTTCAAGGCGCGAAAGGGATAAAGCGCGAAGGGA
>DAIQOU010000332.1:0-3417 GCA_036787725.1 Bacteroidales bacterium | reverse complement strand
GGTGTGTTAAAAGGCCGGATATTTTCCGAAGAGGTTACGAATTGTAATCGCTTGCCCCGAAGGGGTTATGCATAATACAGTTGGTGCGTGGCTTTCTCCGAGTCGGAACTTACCATCCGTAACTTATTCAAAGAACACTTGGCCTTTTGAGACCGTAAGTCCCGCAAGGGACGACACCATACTTAACCGCATGTGCAGCGCAAGCGAAACTTGCGGACCGACAGAGACCGGTCTCCCATACTTTCCGCAGTGAAGCATGGCGTAGCCGTCGATTTGTGGAAATGGAAGATCATGAAAGCGCTTTGTCGCAGCCGTAGGCTGCTTACCTTTGCAGGCAGGGGATTCAAGCCCCCGGATAAGATCGGCATTCTCCTCTCGAAGGCCTCCTTCGGAGGCTAACAGCCGGCAGGTTAGCTACCTGCGGCGGCTTTATCCGGAGAGATGCTGCCTTGTTGAGGGTATGTCAAAAGTGCGGGAATTGCCCGCCGGGATTACGAATTGTAATCGCTTGCCCCGAAGGGATAACATGTGCATAACCCCGGGAGGAAGGCTGCGGGTGAGGTGTCTCACCGCTTCGCAGCCTGCGGCTGTTATTACTGCATATAACTAAATAAAAGAATAAATAACCATGAAGAAAATAATAAGTATCCTTCTTTTACTCTGCTGCCTTTCCGGGAATGCTCGGGAAATCCGCATCACTTGTGTCGGTGCGAGTATTACGGAAGGAGCTCGGATACAAAATCCGACAGAAAACGCTTGGCCCGGACAATTGCAATCGTTGTTGGGTCGGGGATATAAAGTGGAAAACTATGGAGTGGGAGGCACTACCATGCTGAGCAAAGGAGATTATCCTTATTGCAATACGGTTGCTTATCAACAAGCGTTGCGAAGCAATCCCGATATTGTATTTATTGATTTGGGAGGGAATGATGCCAAAGCCGGCAATCGCCGTTATTATGAGGAACTGGAAAAGGATGCCCGGGATATGATCCGCTCTTTTAAGCGGCTCCCATCGAAACCCCGTGTCATTCTGATGTTGCCCACTCCTTTTTTTGTTACCGATAAGGACGGAATATATGATCCTGTAGTACGGGAGGAAGTGGTACCCCGATTGCGAAAAGCGGCTTATACGGAAGAGGTGGAAGTGTTGGATATGCATTCCTTATTAACAGATCGTCCGGAGTGGATACCCGACGGGATTCATCCCGAAGAAAGAGGCTCCGGTGTCATTGCTAAACGGTTGTTTCAACAGTTGATACTTCCCTTGGACGCTTCTTATGATATTTTCCCCCTGTTAAAAGCGAAAGGAATTGATTATGTGACCGGTGACTTTGCCGGATATGCTTGTGCCGATTTTCGGATGAAGGACGGCCGGGAATGTAAAGTAGTAAAACCCCGAACCACCCGCAGTGATCGTCCGTGGATCTGGCGCGCCCGCTTTTGGGGGCACGAACCGCAGACTGATATCGCTTTGTTGGAAAGAGGATATCACTTGGTTTATTATGACCAAAGCGGATTGGTCGGCAATTCCGAATGCATTGCTAATTGGACTCGGTTCTACGAATTGTTGCATACAGCCGGATTATCGTCTAAAGCAGTATTGGAAGGGATGAGTCGCGGTGCGATGTATGCATTGAACTGGGCGGCAGCCCATCCTTCGAAAGTGGCAGCTGTTTATATTGATAACCCGTTGGTGGATTGCCGGTACTTTGCCGATCGTCCCGACAGCGAATTATCGCGCGATTTAGTAAAGGCTTATAATCTTCCTGATAAAAAGGCTGTTAAAAACTTCCGGGGCAGTCCGACCGATAAGGCGAAAGAGATCGTAGCCGGCAACTATCCCATCCTGATACTTTGTGCCGATCGAGATGAGGCGGTTCCGTTGGAAACAGTCCGGGAATTTGAACGAAAGATAACAAAAGCCGGAGGAAACGTTACCGTAATGGTAAAAGAAGGGTTCGGACATCATCCTCACAGTTTTCCGAATCCCGCACCCATCGTAGATTTTATAGAAAGGACTGTTGATAAGAATGCTTTCACTTCGGAGAAAAGATATAACTCTTATAAAGGATTGATCATGACCGGCTATCAGGGATGGTTCAGTTGCCCGGGCGACGGATCGGATCGCGGCTGGTATCATTACCGGGGACGAGACGGTTTTAAACCGGGTTCCTGTACCGTTGATATGTGGCCGGATGTATCCGAATACGATCGCCTGTATAAGACCGAATTTGATTTTGCCGACGGAACTCCGGCCTATGTGATGAGCGAATACGATGAATCCACTGTAGAGACGCACTTCCGTTGGATGCGGGAATACGGAATTGACGGTGCATTTATCCAGCGATTCGTGTCGGAGATTAAGAATCCGAGAAGCTTACGGCAACTCAATAAAGTATGGCATTCGGCGATCGGAGCAGCCAATGATAACAATCGCGCCATCAGTGCCATGTATGACCTGAGCGGGATGCAACCGGGAGATGAACAGGTTGTATTGAAAGATATAGATGAATTGGAATCGAAATATCACTTTAAGGACCGGAAAGAGAACCCTTCTTATTTGTATCACAACGGTAAACCCTTGGTGTCGGTATGGGGTGTGGGCTTCAACGACAAACGCCGTTATGGTTTTAAAGAGGCCGAAATCATTATTAATGGTTTGATAGAACGCGGTTACAGTATCATGATAGGAGTGCCGACTCAATGGCGTTTGTTAACCGGAGATACGATGAGCGATAAGGAATTGCACCGCCTCATTAAAAAATGCGATGTAGTAATGCCTTGGTTCGTAGGGCGCTATAATGAATCGGGATTTTCCCCTTTCGAAAAGTTGGTAAAGGATGATCTTGACTGGTGCAGAAAGAATAAATTGGATTATGCTCCGTTGGCTTTTCCGGGCTTCTCTTGGCGCAACATGAATTCCGATTCCAAGCCGATCGATCGAAATAAGGGTAATTTCTATTGGAAACAATTGGCCTCGCATATAGCAAACGGAGCGGAAATGATTTATGCCGCCATGTTTGATGAGATAGATGAAGGGACCGCCCTATTCAAATGTGCTAAGAAGGTGCCGGTGGGAAAGAGTGTATTTCTGTCTATCGATAAAGAGCTGGAATCCGATCATTATTTGTGGTTAACCGGACAAGCCGGTAACATGCTTCGCAAAGAGGTACCGTTCACCGATAAACAACCTCAACGGATTCCTTAATCGATGCGGATTCCGTGAGGAGGCCTGCATGTAACCTGCCGCGGGCTCCCACCTGCGATTATGCATAGTAAAAAGCCCTCCGGGGCCGGTACAGGCAGGGGATTCGTATCTCCGCCGGAGGAAATGAGATACTGTCATACTGAACAGTGATTCTCTGTTATACTTAACATAGAATCACTGTTATACTTAACATAGAGTCACTGTTATAC
>DAIQOU010000331.1:0-5530 GCA_036787725.1 Bacteroidales bacterium | reverse complement strand
CTTTTGATTAATTCTTGTAAGACTGTCAAAGAATCAACCTCTTCCGAGGTAACGATGGAAGCAAAAGGTAAAAATGAGTTACTGGATCAAATTCGAACCCATGAGATTCAATACGATACTTTTTCGGGAAACCTGAAGGCAAATATCCAATTAAGTAAGAATGAGAAAGGAATGTCTTCCGGCGGTATGTTGAGAGTGATTAAGAATGAAAAAATTCAGTTGTCTTTTCAACCTTTTTTGGGAATTGAGGTATTCAGAATGATTATTACTCCCGACAGCATCATTATTCTGGATCGAATGAATAAATATTATGTGGCGGAGTCTATGGACGATATTAAAAGAGAGGTTTCTTTTGATCTTAATTTTTATAATTTACAGTCGATGTTTACCAATCAACTCTTTTTATCCGGAAAACCCGACTTAAACAAAAGCGACTATAAGTTGTTTTCTATAGAACAGGCGCAATACAATGCATTGATAAAATCTCAAGATAATCAATTATCTTATTCTTTTTTGACAGATCATTCGGAAACAATTAAGTCAATGAACATGAGTAATAAAGCACAAACAACCGTCCTTTCATGGAAGTATGATCGGTTTAATCCCATTAAAAACAGGCAATTGTTTCCGATGGAGATGAATATTAATTTGATTCATCCGAAAGATGAAGTATCCGTTTCTTTTTCTTTTTCCAAAATAGAGTTGGATAAAGAGATTGATATAAACTTGAATATTCCTCAAAAATACAAACGAATAACTCTTTCTCAAGCAATTGAAATAGTTAAAAAGTTAACATGACGAAGCATGAAAACCGGCGTTTCACTTCCGGAGAGCTTAGCGGCCTTTTTTATGCAAGTGCTGAATGTCCTTTAAAAATAAGTATGTACGCATGAGATATTTTTGGCTTTTCATATTATTATTTTGCTCCATTGCCGTAGTTGCTCAAAACTCCAAGAGGATGAGGAATTTGGAGAATAGAAGAAAGGCCGTTTTATCCGAAATTAAAAATACAAATCGTTTATTATCCAGAACAAAAAAGAGTCATTCTACTGCATTAAATCGCTTGGAATTGCTTACCAGGCAAATAAATGCAAGGAAAGAAGTCATTGCATTGCTTACCGGCGAAATGGAAGAGTTGGATAAGGAAATGGTGCAAATGACTGCCGATATCGAATTGTTGCAATTGGAACTCGGCAACAAGAAGGACAGATATGCTGTTTCTCTCCGGAAAATGCAGAATCATAAGAAGATGCAGGATAAACTGTTGTTTATTTTATCGGCTAAAGATTTTGGACAGTCATTGAGAAGAATACGTTATCTGAAGAAGTATTCCGATTGGCAAAAAGAACAAGCCGACGAGATTATACTGAAACGGTCCGAGTTGGACGAGAAGAAGATAGAACTCCTGAGAACAAAAGAAGAAAAGGCCCTTTTATTGAAGGAGAGAGAAGACGAAACCGTTTTGTTGGAAAAGGAAGAACTGGCGAAAAAAGAAGAGGTGAGAGAACTGGACGAAAAGCAAAATACGCTTCTTGCCGAATTGGAAAAAAAGAAACAGCAGGCTCGCGATTTGGATCGACAGATTGAAAAGATAATTAAAGAAGATATTGCCAGATCGAATAAACGAGTCTCGGCGGTAAGAAGCGGAACCCGAAAATCAACTGCTAATAAGAAAAATAATACCTCAAGGAATAACCGCGCTTCGGAAAAGGAAAAAGAAGTACAAAGTTCCGAAAGCAAAGGATATATATTGACTAAGGAAGATCAACGGTTGTCTTCCAGTTTTGTCAAGAATAGAGGACGACTCCCTTTTCCGTTGAAAGGATATTATAAGGTAGTGGCACGATTCGGACAACAAAAACATCAAGATCTGAAATATGTGCGTATCAATAATAATGGGATCGATTTACAAACAACGGATAATAATGATGCGGTAGCGGTCTTTAACGGAGTGGTAACCAAAGAATTTTCTTTTGGAGGTGTCAATAATATCATTGTCCGACACGGTGCTTATCTTACCGTTTACTCCAATCTTTCGAAAATGTATGTAAAAACCGGCGAAAAGGTAACAACCGGGCAGCCGTTGGGCCGAATTATGACCGATCCGGCTACCGGAAATACTATTTTGCATTTTGAGATATGGAAAGAAACTACGAAGTTAAATCCGTTGCATTGGTTGAACTGATGTCGGAAGAGAAAGAGCGGTTAGCTTCGATCCGATTCCAATTCCATTCCCCTGAACTTTTCATTTATTTGCCCGTTGTCGAAGACCGTTTCTCCATTGATAATGGTCTTTACCACTTGATGAGAGAAAGAAACTCCTTCAAAGGGAGACCAACCGCATTTATATAAAATATTCTCTTGAGTAACCACCCGGTCCGCCCGGGGATCGATCAGTACCAAATCGGCATAATACCCTTCCCGGATATATCCTCGGTCTTTTAACCGGAACAATTGGGCAGGTGCATGACACATCTTATCGACGACCAGTTCGGGTGTGAAAATTCCTTGTTTGCACAACTCCAGCATAGCCTGTAATGAATGTTGAACCAACGGGCCTCCCGAAGCTGCTTTTAAACAACCTCCCTGTTTTTCAGACAGCAGGTGAGGCGCATGATCGGTAGCTGCTACATCCAGTTTTCCTTCCGACAAGGCCTTCCGCAATGCGTCCCGGTCTTGTTTTGTTTTAATGGCCGGGTTCCATTTAATTCCGGTTCCCAACCGGGAATAATCTTCATCCGAAAACCAAAGGTGATGTACGCAAACTTCTCCGGTAATCTTTTTTTCCGACAACGGTTTGTTTTCCAATAAACTCAGTTCCTTTTCGGTAGACAAATGAAATATATGAAGTCGGGCTCCGTGTTTATCGGCCAAGGTCACAGCTTTGGAAGAAGAGGCATAACAAGCTTCCGCACTTCTTATTTTAGGATGAAAACGGATGTCCGGGTCTTCTCCGTACAGGCCGGTATAATAAGCAATGTTTTGTTTGATGATGGATTCGCTTTCGCAATGGGCTGCAATCAACAGGTCCGTTTCGGCAAAGATGGCTTCCAGTGTCCGGTCATCGTCTACGAGCATATTGCCGGTAGAAGATCCCATGAATACCTTTATGGCTCCGGCCCGACGGGCTCCTTCCTTTTTCAGTTCGGCCAAATTATCGTTGGTGGCTCCGATAAAGAAAGTATAGTTGGCCAATGAGGTTTCGGCTGCCCGGTCAAACTTTCGGTTTAACAGATCGACGGTAGTAGTTTGCGGATTCGTATTGGGCATGTCCATGAAAGAGGTAACACCTCCGGCTACTGCCGCACGAGATTCGCTGGCTATATCTCCTTTATGGGTCAGACCCGGCTCGCGGAAATGAACCTGATCATCGATTATTCCCGGAAACAACCATAGCCCTCGGGCATCGGTTATTTCGGCTTGTTTCAATACTTCTTCCGGCGGAGTTGCGGTATAGATAGCGGCAATGCGTTTCTCCCGGATCAGCACGGAGGCTTCATATCTTTTGCCCTCGTTAAAAACGAGGGCATTTTGTATAAGGATCATCGTAATCGTTTTTTACCAGGCAAATAAAGGATAATCTTTCATGATTCCGTTTACTTTCTCGCGCACGGATTTGATTATCGTTTCGTTTCCCACGTGGCTCAATACGGTATCGATCATTTCGACGATTTCTCCCATCAGCGGTTCTTTGGCGCCGCGTGTGGTAATGGCCGGAGTTCCGAATCGAAGACCCGAGGTTTGGAACGGGCTTCGGCTGTCGAAGGGAACCATATTTTTATTCGTTGTGATGTCGGCGGCTACCAACGCCTTTTCTCCTTCTTTTCCGGTCAGTTCGGGAAATTTGGAACGAAGGTCGATCAACATCAAGTGATTGTCTGTTCCGTTGGAAATGATTTTGTATCCTTTGTCCATGAAAGCGGCGGCCATGGCGGCGGCATTTTTCTTTACTTGCAGTTGATATTCTTTGTAAGAAGGGTCCAATGCTTCTCCGAAAGAAACGGCTTTGGCTGCAATGATGTGTTCCAGCGGTCCGCCTTGTACGCCCGGAAATACGGCCGAATCCAGTAACGCCGACATCATCCGAATTTCACCTTTCGGAGTCTTTTTACCCCACGGGTTTTCAAAATCTTTGCCCAACAATATAATACCTCCGCGTGTTCCCCGAAGCGTTTTATGTGTGGTGGAAGTTACAATATGAGCATGAGGAAGCGGATTCTCCAACAAACCCGCAGCAATCAGTCCGGCCGGATGTGCCATGTCTACCATAAAGATGGCTCCGATTTGATCGGCCACTTTACGAATACGGGCATAATCCCATTCACGCGAATAAGCGGAAGCCCCGGCTACAATCAATTTGGGCTTTTCTTGTAAAGCAACCGTTTCGAGTTGATCGTAATCCACATATCCCGTCGATTCCGAAACATTATATTCCAATGCATGATAAATCAATCCCGAGAAATTAACGGGAGAACCGTGGGTTAAGTGTCCTCCGTGAGAAAGATTTAATCCCAGGAATTTGTCTCCCGGATTCAAGCAGGTAAGAAATACCGCCATGTTGGCTTGTGCTCCCGAATGAGGTTGAACATTCGCCCATTCGGCCCCGAACAATTGTTTAAGCCTGTCAATGGCAATCGATTCGCTTTGATCTACGATTTCGCATCCCCCGTAGTATCGTTTCCCCGGATAGCCTTCCGCATATTTGTTGGTTAAACACGAACCGGCAGCTTCCATGACCTGTTCACTGACGAAGTTTTCGGAAGCGATCAACTCGATGCCTTTCAGTTGACGTTGATACTCCTTGTTAATGATGTCAAAAATTAAATCGTCTCTTTTCATCCGACTGCAATTTAGTTGTAATTGTTATTATGTAGAATCGACCCGTTATGTATAATCGGGAATGATTCGATGATGCAAAATTATAAAAAAACAGCTCCCGAGCGTGTTTTTAGAAGACTAAAACATCAATCCGCAGGAAAAACTCAGCATATTCTCCCTTTTGTGTACTTTAAGTCCTTTTAGGAAAGAAGGGGAGTTGCTTACTTCGTTAAAATTGACTTGAGATTCGGATAAATCGATTTCATAGCGGAAATCGAAATATAAGTTGCTTATGTTTACCGACATGCCTACAATATAATCCAGGTTCAACACCTTTTTCAGGCTTAATTCGCGGTCTAATTCTTCAAATTCCAAACTGCCGGTCCGGTAGCGGTTCTTATAGTCGTATTTAAAATTAGGTCCGGTAAATACATTCAACAGGTAGCGGGATTCTTTTTCGAGGTTATATCCCAGTAAGACGGGAATGTTGAACGAATAGGTAGTCAGCGTAAGGTTGGCCCGTCGGGCAATGTCCGATCCCGGATTACTCAGAGAGAATTCCGTGACTTCTTTGGTCCGGTAGTAAGAAAATTCGGGCTGCATAAAGAACTTGGATAAATTGATTCTCGTAAAAAAAGCCCCGAAGTAGCTTACTTTATTTTTTGTTTCTTGATCGGATACTTGGCGAATTTCGTCCGAGACCTTGTATTTA
>DAIQOU010000330.1:0-5531 GCA_036787725.1 Bacteroidales bacterium | reverse complement strand
AAGTTATCATCAACTATTCTTAGAAATCCATAATTATAAAAGATTCACGATGAAAATTAACAATTTATTTAGCTTTTTCTCTCCTAAAGATGCCAAATTTTTTCCTTTGTTGAAAGAGACGGCAGTGATTCTTGTCGATTCGGCATTACTTCTGCAAAAATTGTTTCTGACTCCGGATGAGGAAGAAAGAAAAGAATTGGGTAGGTTAATTAAAGCCGAAGAGGTCAAAGGAGACCGGGTTACCGGACGTATATTGAAAGCCTTGAACGAAACGTTTATCACTCCTTTCGACAGGGAAGATATTAACGCTTTGGCAGATGAAATGGATGACGTGATTGACACGATTAACCGTTCGGCCCAAAAAGTAGTCTTATATTCTCCCAAAAAGCTCCCTGAATGCACTGTTCTTTTGACGAATATTATAAAAAAAGGTTGCTCGGAGATTCAAGAAGGAATCAATGAACTTGAGAATATAAAGAAAACAGATCAACGGTTGAGGCAACATTATAAGAAAATTAAATCGTTGGAAGAAGATGCGGATGTTATTTATGAAAAGGGGATCATGAGTCTATTTAAAGAGGAGTCTGAGACGATTGAATTAATTAAATTGGAAAAAATTATCCAAGAATTGGAAAAGACAGCCAATAAAATTAATAATACAGGTAAAGTGATGAAAACTATTTTTGTAAAATACGCTTAAAAAATAATTTATGACTTTACTTATTGTTGTTATAGTATTGGCAATTATTTTTGATTTTATTAACGGGTTTCATGATGCTGCCAATTCCATTGCCACTATTGTTTCTACTCGGGTGTTGACACCTTTTCAGGCTGTATTATGGGCAGCAACATTTAATTTTATTGCTTTTTTTATAGCCAAATATGTAATAGGAGAATTCGGTATTGCGGATACGGTTTCCAAGGTAGTTTTACATGATTTTATTACGTTACCGGTTATTTTATCCGGATTGATAGCAGCCATTACCTGGAATTTATTGACATGGCGACTGGGTATTCCTTCCTCTTCTTCTCATACATTGATCGGTGGATTTGCGGGTGCCGCGATTGCCGCTGCAGGTTTTCAATCCATTCATGGAGAAGTGATACTTAAGATAGTCTCTTTCATTATTTTTGCTCCTTTAATCGGTATGATTATATCGTCTGTTATTACCATTATAGTATTATGGTCTTTTAAAAAAGTCAATGCGAGAAAAGCTGAGAATATGTTTAAGAAAATGCAATTGGTCTCATCCGGTTTGTTCAGCTTGGGACATGGATTAAATGATTCGCAGAAAGTAATGGGGATTATTGCTACTGCCATGATTGCAGTGGGACAAATAGATTCAGTCCAATCCGTTCCGGATTGGGTACCTTTGACTTGTTTTGGAGCAATAGGTCTCGGAACCATGATGGGAGGATGGCGCATTGTGAAAACAATGGGAAGTAAGATTACCAAAGTAACAGCGTTGGAAGGTGTATGTGCCGAGACTGCAGGTGCCCTTACTTTGTTTATAACCGAGTATTTAAAGATTCCGGTAAGTACCACCCACACTATTACCGGAGCAATCATGGGTGTCGGAGCCGTAAAAAGACTTTCCGCAGTACGATGGGGAGTAACCATTAATTTGCTTTGGGCTTGGATTCTCACCATTCCGGTGAGTGCCGTACTTGCCGGTTTGATCTATTTTATTGTGAAGTTTATAGGTATTTGATTTTCTCTTTCGGACTGTTTTTCATTGACTGTTTTTAACTTATAAAATATGGACCAAAATATAATAATCACTTTAATTACTTTAGTAGTTGCGGCTGTTTTTTTTGTTAATGGCCGAATTCGATCAGACTTGGTAGCTGTTTGTGCATTAATTCTCTTGATGTTATTTAAGATACTCACTCCGGAGGAAGCACTTTCCGGTTTTTCAAACTCCATTGTTATTATGATGGTGGGATTGTTTGTTGTGGGAGGCGGAATTTTTCAAACCGGCTTGGCAAAGATCATTAGCAGTAAGATTATGGGTTTGGCCGGGAACAGCCCCGTAAGATTGTATGTTTTGGTTATGTTGGTTACGGCTTCCATCGGTGCTTTTGTCAGCAATACCGGTACAGTCGCTTTGATGTTGCCTATAGTAGTCAGTTTGGCTTTTAGCGCCGGAGTCAGTTCTAGTCGTTTGCTGATGCCTTTGGCTTTTGCAAGCAGCATGGGAGGTATGATGACGTTGATCGGTACTCCTCCCAATTTAGTTATCAGTAATATATTGGAAGATAACGGATACGGTGCTTTATCCTTTTTTTCCTTTTTTCCGGTTGGAATTATTTGCGTTGTTTTAGGAACCGTTGCATTATGGCCTTTGAGTAAATGGTTTCTATCCAAAAATGACAATAAAAAAGCCAAAGAAGGAAAAGAAAAGACATTAAAGGAACTGGCCAATGAATATCAATTAGCCGAAAATCTGTTCCGGGCAGTTGTTACATCGGATTCTTTCCTTATAAATAAAAAATTGAAAGATTTGAATCTTACTGAGAAATACAATATCAGTATTTTGGAGATACGCAGAAAAGTTTCGGACAGGAAGTTATTCGTAAAGTCAGTTAATCAAAAAATGGCGGGGCCTGAAACCGAGATTGAAGATGGTGATGTTCTTTATATAGTAGGCGCTTTTGAAAATGTGCAACTTTTTTCGGAAGAAAATAAATTAAATTTGATTAATACACAAGAATCAAAGAAATCAGGAGAATTGATATTTGATGAGATCGGCATTGCGGAAGTGGTGATTTTGTCCAATTCGAAATTAATAAATCAACGAGTTAAAGACTCAGGCTTTCGAGATACATACGGTATAAATGTATTGGGAATCCAACGGAGTAATCGATATATTTTGGAAGGACTTAAAGATGAAAAAATACATGCCGGAGATGCTCTTTTGGTTCAGGGAGAATGGAGTGATATTGCTAAATTAAATGAAGAGCAGTCTGAATGGGTAGTCGTAGGGCAACCGCTAGAAGAAGCATCCAAGATAACTATGGATCATAAAGCTCCTCTTGCAGCCATCATTATGGTGGCTATGGTTGTTTGTTTAGCTTTTAATGTGGTTCCGGCGGTAACTGCGGTGATGGTTGCAGCAGTTTTGATGATTTTGACTGGTTGTTTAAGAAATGTGGAAGCTGCTTACAAAACCATTAATTGGGAAAGTATTGTTTTGATAGGAGGGATGTTACCTATGTCTTTAGCATTGGAAAAGACCGGAGCTTCCGTGATGATGTCCAACCTTTTGGTAAATAATTTAGGAGGATACGGACCGGTTGTTTTGTTGGCCGGAATATATTTGGCTACATCTGTATTAACGATGTTTATTAGTAATACGGCAACAGCAGTATTGTTTGCTCCTATAGCATTACGTACTGCTGTAGATTTAGGTGTAAGTCCTTATCCGTTTTTATTTGCGGTTGCAGTGGCTGCCAGCATGTGTTTTGCAAGTCCGTTTTCTACTCCGCCGAATGCTTTGGTGATGTCGGCGGGAAGGTATAAATTTATGGATTATGTAAAAGTAGGATTGCCGTTACAAATTGTATTTGCAATCGTAATGGTTTTGGTTTTACCTTTAATATTTCCTTTTTGAGAGAATATAGATGGCATTTAGGATATTGTTAAAATCCTGTTTAAAGAAAATAGCCAAAGAAATCTTCTCTTTGGCTATTTTTCTTTAATTTTACCCACCTTTGAATAATGAATAGAAAAAATAAAAGATGGATAAAATAAAAACTACTCTGAGAGATTCCCGGTGGGGGCGTTGGACGGCATTGTGTATGATTTCATTTACCATGTTATGTGGTTATTATTTGGTAGATGCCATGGCTCCTTTACAAGAAAGGTTGCAATCGGATTTGATGTGGACTGCCACCGATTATGGGATTTATACCGGAGGTTACGGATGGTTCAACGTTTTCTTGGTTATGTTGATTATTGCCGGAATGATTTTAGATAAAATGGGAATTCGTTTTACCGGTATTTTAGCTATTCTTATAATGCTTGGCGGTGCAGGAATAAAATACTATGCGATATCGGGAGGTGTTGATCCGGCTGTATTTTCTCTCAGTATTGGAAATTGGGAACTTTTTTCTGCTAAAAAGCAAGCTATTTTAGCCGGTTTAGGATTTGCGACATTTGGTGTCGGTGTGGAAATGTTCGGTATTACGGCGAATAAAGCTGTCATACGTTGGTTTAAAGGAAAAGAAATGGCATTGGCCATTGGATTGAATACTTCAACCGGCCGTGTTGGAACCGCATTGGCTATGGCCACTCCAGTTCCGTTAGTTGATTTAACGAAAAACCTCAGTGCTCCCATTTTGTTGGCGATGCTTCTTCTTTGTATAGGGTTAGTTGCTTTTATCAGATTCATTATGTTCGACCGAAAATTGGATAAAGAAGAAGGTGTTGATAAAGAAGTTTCCGACGAAGAAAAATTCAAATTGAAAGATATTCTGAAGATAGCGAAAATCAGAGCGTTTTGGTATATTACCATTCTCTGCGTATTATTTTACTCGGCAGTATTCCCTTTTATAAAATATGCTACAAGTCTCATTGTTCAGAAATTTGGAGTATCGGATAAATTTGCCGGTTATATCCCGGCTTTACTTCCTTTGGGAGCTCTGTTTTTAACTCCATTTTTTGGAAATTTATATGATAGAAAAGGAAAAGGAGCTTCTATTATGATTCTCGGATCTGTTATTTTATTGGTTGTTCATCTCCTTTTCTCCATTCCTTCGTTAAATAATCTTGCTATTGCTATCGGTTTGGTAGTATTATTGGGAATTGGTTTTTCTTTAGTTCCGTCTGCTATGTGGCCTTCCGTCGCTAAAATCATTCCGGAAAAAAGATTGGGAACAGCTTATGCTTTGATTTTTTGGGTTCAGAATTGGGGATTGATGGGAGTACCTATGTTGATTGGATATATTTTGGATAACTATTGTATAACCGGAAGCATACTGAAAACAATAAATGGCTCTGTCGTAGAAGTTACGCAATACAATTATACTCTTCCCATGTTGGTATTTGCTTGTTTTGGAGCTGCCGCTATCTTCTTTGCTTTTTTGTTGAAACGAGAAGATAAGAAAAAGAATTACGGATTGGAATCTCCTAATATCAAGGATAGTTAATTTATAACTGAACAATTTTTATTTTCCGGTTACAAAGCTGCATTAAGAATTTTAACCGCAAAAAATATTTTTACCTCAAATTGGTACAAAAGGCTCCTCTGTACAAATGTGTGTTTTATACATTTGTAGTTTTCTTTTTCTTAAAAAATATTCTAAGTCCTTTTTTTAGTCAACATGCATGTAAAAGTACGTTCATAAATAAGTCTTCCATTTTTCTGCAACTTGCAACTTCGTTTTGCTGCAAAATACTGCTAGATTTACAGTAAACAGGTTTCTTCGTCTCTCTCTCACTGCAATATAAATCAGAATTATATTCGAGTAAGTTATCCGAACTTCTTCTTTTTTATTTAGAATAATAATTGCTTTATATTTATTCTTTT
>DAIQOU010000329.1:0-5536 GCA_036787725.1 Bacteroidales bacterium | reverse complement strand
TTTTGTAAAACTTTAAAAAATAAATAAATTAGATGAAAAACACGAATTGGATAATTATTGTATTCTTCTTTTTGCTTCCTTTCTACGGTTGTGAGGATGAGGCGAGTAATCCCGGAGATTTTTCTTTGCGCTCCGAATTGGAAGTTATTGCCGTTTTCGATACGATCGGGAACCGGTATGAAGTGGAAATTCTTCGATCCGTCGATACCACGTATGTGTATTATAATACAATAAGAGATACGCTGAAAGATGAAACCGGAAAACCGATATTGGACGCATACGGAAAGCCGCAGGTCACGGAAAGAAAAGAACCGTATGTAAGCAACAAAACAGCTAAATATTACGAGTTAAAGCCGATTTTGCTTGAATCTCCCAAAACAGAATTGCAGATAGAGGTAAATTCAAATGCCCGTTGGCAGGCTCCCATGCCCGATTTCGGGAATAAGATTGCTTGGTTCAAAACACAAACCAATGCGGGAGGAGGTAATTCTACCGTAAAGGCCGAAGTGTTAAGAGGACTTGCTTCAAATCGTCGCCCGGTATTGGCCGAACAATATATTTTTACACGTGACAGCACGGTTCTGTTTAAGTTAACTTTTGATCAGAAAGCAATGAGTGAAAATTAATGACTGCATCTTGCAATCTATAAATAACGAATGAAATGAAAAAACGAATAATAATTCTGTTGAGTTTATTAAGTGTGGTGACCTTTGTTTTTGCACAAAACAGGATCGTAACGGGAACGGTAACGGATGATACGGGAGAAACGGTTATCGGAGCCAGTGTTAAGATTAAAGGAACTTCAACGGGTACCATAACCGACTTGGACGGAAACTTTTCTATTCAGGCTCCGAATAATAATGCGGTGTTGCAAATTTCTTATATCGGATTCCAACCTCGGGAAATTCGGATCGGGGAACAAACGCATATCCGGATAACGTTGGCTTCCGATACGGAAATATTGGATGAAGTAGTAATCGTCGGATTCGGTACGCAACGAAAGATCAATGCCACCGGAGCCGTGAAGACCATCGATAATAAGATTTTGGAATCCCGTCCGATTGCCAATGCGGTACAGGGATTACAGGGTGCGGTTGCCGGATTGAATATTGTGAATGACAACGGAGGAGGCTTGGGACAAGCCATGGAAATTAATATCCGGGGAATCGGGAGTATCGGAGAAGGTTCAAACTCAAGTCCGCTGATCTTGATTGACGGGATCGAAGGAGATCTTTCTTCGGTCAATCCCAATGACATAGAAAATATTTCGGTATTGAAAGATGCGGCAGCAGCTTCCATCTACGGTTCGCGTGCTCCGTTTGGGGTGATCTTGGTAACAACCAAAAGCGGCTCTACTGAAGGAAAGACCTCTGCCACTTATACCGGGAATGTTCGTATCTCCAATCCGGTTAGTGTGCCCAAACCGGTCGATTCCTATACGTATGCGCTGATGGTCAACGATGCGTTTATGAATGCGGGAGGAAATCCCCAGTTTGGAGCGGCACAATTAAACAAGATTTTACAATACCAACGGGGAGAACTGCCTTATGGAATCGAACCGGCAGAGGGACAGAACGATTGGGCCTGGGGACAACGAAGTTTCGGAAATACAGACTGGTATGATGAGCATTTAAAAGACTTGACCTATTCTCAAGAGCATAATCTGAGTTTACGGGGAGGGACCAAAGATGTCAACTATTTTCTTTCGGCTAATTATTTTGGTCAAAACGGATTGTTTCGTTATGCCGACGAAAAATATAAACGTCTTTCCATTAACGGAAAACTGAATATTAAAATCATCGATAAGTTGCATCTGAACTGGAGTACCCGGTTAATCGATACCGAAAACGATAAACCGTCGGCATTGAATGCGTTGTTTTATCATAACTTGGGAAGACGGTCGCCGTTAATGCCCGTATACATGCCCAATGGAGAATACAATAAGGAATCCATGATTCCTTCATTGAAAGAGGGGGGACGATCGGTAAATATGAATCAGCTCTTTTATAATCAGGCTCAACTTACTTTCGAACCGTTGAAAAACTGGCGTATCTACGCCGACCTGGGCAGTCGGATCGAGAAACCGAGAGATACCCGCCAATTCAAAAAAGTAACCATTTCTCTTCCGGACGGAACACCTCAGTATATCCCCGTATTGGAAGGAGTAGCCGATAAGAATATTGTAAACGAGAACGGGACGATCACCCGTCAACCGGCAGCGGGGATAAGTTATTATGAAAAGGCATATGGTCATGTCAATTATTTTAATACGAATTTCCGCAGCGATTACGAGATGAAATTCAATAATCATTACTTCAAAGTGCTGGCGGGGGTACAGACCGAATATTTCTATACGGAGAAAACAAGAACGGCGTCGGATGATGTTTTATTGGATGAAAAACCTTTTCTTCCTTCCGGTTCGGGAACCAACCCCCGGATGTCGGAACGCAAGGGAGAATGGTCGAATATCGGTATTTTCGGACGGATCAATTATAATTATGCCGACCGGTACATGGCAGAAGTGAATTTGCGCGGAGATGGAGCTTCCCGTTTTCCCGAAGATCAGCGTTGGGGAGTATTCCCGTCCTTTTCGGCCGGTTGGAATCTGGGGCAAGAGAAGTTTTGGGAAAGCCTGTACGAAAAAGGATTTGAGATGGTGAAGTTGAGGGCTTCTTACGGAATATTGGGCAATCAAAATACCCAAGGTTTTTATGATTATTATCAAAAGATGGAAGCGGTGAACGGAGGTTTTGTTTTGGGAGGACAAGAAGCGGTTATTCTCCCGGGACCGAAACCTTTTTCCACCTCTCTTACCTGGGAAAAAATTGAAAATACGGGAGTAGGTCTTGATTTGGGATTTTTATCCAATCGGTTAAGCAGTTCGTTCGATTGGTTTCAGCGAGTCACTAAAGATATGGTAGGACCTGCCAAGCCGCTTCCGGGGATTTTCGGAGCGAATCCTCCCAAAACCAATAATGCCGAATTACGCACGCGAGGATGGGAGCTTGAAATTGCCTGGCGCGATCGAATCGGGAAAGATCTGAGTTATCATATTACGGCATCGTTAAGCGATTACGAAAGCGTGGTGACAAAATATGACAGCCCCGACGGAGCATTGAGCGGTTATTTCAAAGATAAAAAACTGGGAGATATTTGGGGATACCGGGTAAAAGGAATCGCCAAAAGCGACCGGGAGATGAATGATTGGCTGAGTCGAAACGATCAGTCCGCATTGGGACAAAATTGGGGCGGCGGTGATTTTATGTATAAAGACTTAAATGAAGACGGTTCTGTCAATGCGGGAGGTTCTTCCATCTTTAACCCCGGCGACCGGGAAGTCATCGGGAACGGTACGCCACGCTATGCTTTCGGTCTGAATTTGGGAGTGAACTGGAAATTCATCGATGTCAGTTTGTTTTTTCAAGGTATCGGCAAACGAGATGTGTTTTTTGACGGCAGCGCTACCTTTTTCGGATTTGCCGGCGAATGGCAACGTTCGCTGTACGTAGATCATTTAGACTATTTCCGTTATGCCGGCGAATCGCTGGGAGCTAATTATGAAGATCCGTATTATGCTCGTTTACGTACCGACGGCAATAACCGGCATGTGTCGGATTATTATCTTCAAAATGCAGCTTATGTACGACTGAAAAATGCACAGATCGGATTTTCTTTGCCTTCAAACAATAAAATCTCCAAATACATTCGGAAGGGGAGGATCTACTTATCGGGAGAAAATCTGTTGACATTCACTAAATTAAAAATATATGATCCCGAAGCGATCGGGAGTGCCATCAGCGAATACGGACCCGGAAAAACATATCCCATGTATCGGGTATTTTCTGTAGGACTGGAAGTTACCTTCTGATATTTTACTAATTATAAAATACAAAGAAATGAAAAGGATAATAAATATATATTTGGTTTTACTGATGGTGATCTTCTCGGGTTGCGAAGACTTCTTGCAACGCGACCCCCTTGATTTTGGAGATGATAAAGCATACTTCAAAACCGTCAATGATTTGATGATTTACACCAATACTTTTTACGATCTGTTGCCTAAAATGAACTCGGGCGGTTGGGGAGGTTTGTTCGTTACCGATAATAATAGCGATAACCAGGCCGGTGCAAGCGCCAACACGTTGTTTTATCCGGGAGATAAATACACACCTTTATTGTCGGCTTCTCAATGGAAATTCACCTCCATCCGCAATCTGAATTATTTTCTGACCACGGTTCCCGAACGAAAAGCGAACGGATCGCTTACCGGTTCGGAAGATCAAATTAATCATTACTTGGGAGAGGCTTATTTTTTCAAGGCGTATGATTATTTTCGTTTACTGAGTACCATCGGAGATGCTCCTCTTTTAGACAAGGTTTACGGAGATAATTATGATGAATTGGTAGAAGGCAGTTTACGTATGCCTCGGAATGAAGTGGCTCGTTATATATTGGATTTATTGGATAAATCATATGAAATGATGTCGGAAAAACCGTTGCAACAAGGCCGGTTGAGTAAAGATGCCGCCCTGTTGTTGAAAGCCCGTGTAGCGCTATATGAAGCTGCTTGGGAAAAATACCACCGGGGAACTGCTTTTGTTCCGGGTAACGATAAGTGGCCGGGGAAAGCTTATCATCCCGATTTTAAGTTCCCGGGAGGTTCGGCCGAGTCGGAGTATAATTTCTTTTTCGATCAAGCCATCGATGCGGCGGATAAAGTGGCTTCCAAGCGAAGTTTATATGAAAAATCTTATATCGATTTGTTTAATGATATCAAAGGAGATGCAGTTGCTTCGGAGGAAGTTATTTTGGCAAGGTATTATATTAAAGGTATAAACGGCCATGCGGCTACACATTATCTGAAGCGTACCGGCGCCGGTACCGGATTTACGCGTTCGTTGGTAGAAAGTTTCTTGACAGATAAGGGATTGCCGATTTATGCCGATCCCGATTATAAAGGAGATGAAGTCATGTATGAAATGCTTCAACATCGAGATCTTCGTCTTATGTCTTCGGTAAAAATCGGAGGGTTTATTGTAGAAGGCAGCGATACGTTGGTGAATTATAAACCTCAAATCTGGACCAAAGGAAATCAAGGCACTCCTACAGGTTACGAGATGAAGAAATGGATTAACGACGATCCCGGACAGGAGATCGATCCGAACTCGGGAACAAGCGCTACCCCCATTTTCCGAGCTGCGGAAGCTTATCTGATTTATTTGGAAGCCTACTACGAAAAAAACGGGTCGCTGAACAGTAAGTGCGATCAATATTGGAGGGCGTTGCGACGGCGAGCACAAGTAAGTGAAGATTACCCGGCTACCATTGCCGCTACCGATTTGAGTCGGGAAAATGATTTGGCCACTGTGTCTCGCGGACAATTGATTGATAAAACGCTCTATAATATCCGTCGGGAACGTCGTTGCGAATTTATAGCAGAAGGCATGCGGTTGGATGATTTAAAACGCTGGCGAGCATTGGATCATATGAAGGATTATCAGGTGGAGGGATTTAATCTTTGGGCGGATATTTATAA
>DAIQOU010000792.1:0-1623 GCA_036787725.1 Bacteroidales bacterium | reverse complement strand
GAGAGTTGCCTCCCCGGGTTACGCTTCGCTCACCCGGGGTTATGCACATTTTACCCCTATCGGGGTAATAGCTTGCAGATCATAATTTTGCAAAGAGTACACCGGACTTTTGACACACCTTCTCTATATTTTAACCCGTAAACAAGTTATTTCCCGTACTTATTCAATACCTCCGCCCAATGCTCTGTACAGGTCTGATGTTGATTGAAGCTGTTGTAATTTATCACTGATTTGGTTTAGCCGGGCCTCCAAAAGTCCCTGTTGAGCGCTCAGCACTTCCAAATAAGTAGCCTCTCCGGCCCTCAATAATTCTTGAGTATAATCTACTGCTTTCGTCAGGGATTCCACTTGTATCTCCCGATCCTCATTTTTCTTTACAGACGATTCGTAAGTATACAAAATATCGGACACCTCTTGACCGGCAGTCAATACGGTCTTTTCGAAATTCAATAATGCAATCTGTTGATCGGACTTGGCTACCTTATACTGAGTCATCAGCTGTTTCCGTGCAAACAGCGGCTGTGTAAGTCCTCCGGCAATACTCGCAAACAGGTTTTCCGGTTTAAAGAATCGGCTCAACCCGTTTGTAGAAGAATACCCGATCAGTCCCGACGTTAAATTAATCGACGGATAGAAAGAAGCTTTTGCTGCGTTGGTCAACTCAAAAGCCGAACGAAATTCCAGTTCTGCCCGGTTTACATCAGGTCGTCGGGCAAGCATTTGAGCCGGAATTCCATAAGCCATATTTTCCGGAACGGCTTGCAAGCTTATCGAAGAACGTTCTATCGGTCCCGGGGTACGCCCCAACATCGTACAAAGCGCATTTTCCAATTGTCTCCGGTTACTTTCCATATCCGGAACGGAAGTTTTTGCGCCGGCCAAAGCGGCTCTCGTTTGCTCCACAGCAGCTCCGTTGGCCATCCCGGCTTCTTTCAACGCTTCCATGGTTAGCAGGTTTTCCTCCATAAGTGCAATCATATCCTGCGTCACCACCAACTGTTCATCCAATGCCAATAAAGAATAATAGGTATTGGCCATATTGGAAATTAAAGAGGTTTGTATTAAATTTCTTCCGGCATAGCTGTTCAGCATCTGAGCATACTTCGACTTGGATTGCCGGTTCATTTTACCCCACAAATCCAGTTCCCAACTTGCAACAATCCCCAACGAATAATTTTCGGTATGGTAAGCGAGGCTGTTTTTCTCTTTAGGCATTCCGGTCAACGGATCTGCACTGCTCAAACGGGTTTGATTTACTTGTGCGGTTAAGGCAACCTCCGGAAAATAAGCTGCCCGAGCCATGCCCAATGCCGCTTCCGCTTGTTTTATACGCTCTCCGGCAATCATCATATCGTAATTATTGGCCAATGCTTCATCAACATACCCTTGTAAAAAAGGATCTTGAAAAAATTCTCGCCAAGGAACAGCCGCTATCGTCGTTGTATCCGATGCACTCCCTTCTCTGAATAAATATTCACTCTCTATTTCGGGAGTCTTGTATTTATTAAACATTTGACAAGAGGAAAGTCCCGTAAGAGCCGTAAGCCCGAATAGAACGATTATTTTATTATTTCTTGATTTCATACGTTATTATTTATTTTTATTTATGGTTGTATGGAACCC
>DAIQOU010000328.1:0-5557 GCA_036787725.1 Bacteroidales bacterium | reverse complement strand
TGTTAATCTTATTCTATTGGTTTTGTTTATTGCCCCCTCCGGCCTCCGGGCTTCGGTAAGCGAATTACAGGTAGTTAAAATTTCTATTTTCGCCAAGAATCAACAGGTGAAAAATGTTTTTTCCCAAATCGAAGAAAAAACAGGGTATGCAATTGTATATGAACAGGGAATTATCGATCCATCCCGAAAAGTGGATATTTCGGTTACAAACGAATCCGTTGACCGGGTACTGGATAAAGTACTGGCACAGACCGGAAACGAATATACTTTTGTGAATGGTCAGATTATTATTACAAAAAAGAAAGCGGAAGGAATCCGGCAACAACAACCCCGTCGAGTTGTTACGGGATTGATTGTGGACGAAAACGGCATTCCGGTTATCGGAGCCGGCATTGTTGTGGATGGTACTGCAACCGGTACGGTAAGTGATTTGGACGGTAAGTTTCAACTGAATGTTCCGGCAGAAAAAAATAACCTCACCATTTCCTATCTCGGGTACCAAACTCAACAGGTTTCCATCTTAAATCGGAATTCGGTAGATATTAAACTGGTTCCCGAAGACCTGGGATTGGAAGAGGTAGTGGTAATCGGCTACGGAACCGTCAAAAAAAGAGACTTGACCGGGGCCGTTGCGTCTGTCAAAAGCGATGATATTGTTCAAATCCCCACTTCCAATGCATTGGAAGCAATTCAAGGTCGTGTGCCCGGAATGGACATCGTCCGAACAAGCGGTTCTGCCGGGTCCGGTGTAAGCATCACGATCAGAGGTACCAAAACAATCGGTTATACCGATGAAACCGGTAAAATCACCCGTAACACTGACCCCTTATTTATCATAGACGGCGTGCAGGGAGGATCTTACGAAGACTTAAATCCGGCAGACATCGAAAGCATCGATGTACTGAAAGATGCTTCTTCTACGGCAATCTACGGATCATTGGGAGCTAACGGAGTAGTTATCATCACCACTAAAAAAGGTAAATCAAGCAATAAAATAAACGTATCCTACAACGGACATTACGGGATAAACGGATGGGTGGATTATCCCAAACCCCGCATGGGAGAGTCTTATATCCAACTTCGTCGGGAGGCCTACAGGGCCGTCGGTCAGTGGAGCTCCACTGCTGACGATATAGGTATTTTTTCTTCGGAAGAATGGAGCGCCATACAAAACAATCAATGGGTCAATTGGGTAGACCTGGTAACCCGCAACGGTATACAGCAAAGCCATAACGTCACTTTCTCCTCGGGAAAAGAGAACGTACGATCTTATATCTCCGCTTCTTATTTCAATGAAAAAGGGATATTCAAAAATGATGACATGAACCGGTATACTCTCCGATCCAATATCGATTACGATGTAAATAAATGGTTAAAGGCCGGGGTAAATTCTCAGATTACTTACAGTGAAAGAAATCGTGTACCGGGCAGCATACTTACACAAGCCATATCCTATACACCGTTGGGAACTCCTTATAATGAAGACGGAAGTATCAATATGTTTCCGGTTTCCGGGAATAAACAACGACTAAGTCCCCTGGCCAATTACAGCGACGAATACATTACCAAAGACAATACAGCTGCCGCCAGAATATTTGCGGTAGGTTACCTGGAAGTGAACCCGATCCGACAACTGAGATTCCGTACCAACATCGCCACCTCGCTGGAGTATTCAAGAAGAGGAGAATACCATGGAGAAAACAGTACCGAACAATTCGGAAAAGGATACAAAAATCAAGCTTCCATTACCGAAGATTTTGACCGTTTTTATACGTGGGACAATATTTTAACCTTTAGCGAGAATTTCGGAGGTCATATTCTGGAAGCGACCGCAATTTCGACATGGACAAAAAGTATCGTAGAAAATCACAATTCAACAGGACAAAACCAAATGCTGAACTCCAATTTATTTTATAATTTGGGATCTACGGAATCGGGAAGCCGGTTGATTTCTTCCGATTATGTGGGAGAACAAAAACTGGGATTTGCAGGGCGGATATCTTATAATTACAACAGCAAATACTTATTGACTGTCACGGGACGTTGGGACGGATCATCAGCATTGGCTCCGGGACAACGTTGGGACTTTTTTCCTTCCATATCGGGAGCGTGGAGAATGAGCGAGGAAGCGTTTATGGAAAACACACGAGACATACTCAGCGATCTCAAAATTCGATTGAGTTACGGAGTGTCCGGCAATTCCGTTATTCCGGCTTATAAAACACAGGGAGGTACATTGATTTCTTCCTCCAAATTCGGATTCAACGACAACGGAAGCATGGTGTATCTGTTCAGCCCCAGCATCGGCAATCCTTATACCGGCTGGGAAAAGTCCAAAAACATTAATTTGGGATTCGATGCCGGATTTATCAATAATCGAATCAATTTAGGCATTGATCTATACAATATAAATACAAACGACATTTTAAAAGCACGGAGTCTGCCTCCTTCTACCGGAGCGGGAGGAACCGGTTCTTCACAATTATATACTTATCAAAATATCTGTAAAACCAATAATAAAGGTATTGAAATCGCATTGAACACAACCAATATAGTTACCAAAGATTTCCGTTGGTCTACCACTTTTACGTTTGCAGCCAATAAAGAAAAAATCACCGAACTGATCAATGATAAAGATGATTTATTGGGAGGGCAAAATATTGAAACCACTTCCCTGCTTATCGGACGTCCGATCGATTCTTTCTACTCTTACAAGTTAAACGGCATCTGGCAATTGGGCGAAGAAGAAGAAATGGCTAAATACAAATTAAACGGAGTTGAAAACAAATTCAAACCGGGAATGCTGAAAGTCGCCGATATAAACGGAGATTATGATATTACAGCCGACGACCGTACCTATCTGGGCTCAAAATCTCCCAAGTGGACCGGTGGATTGAATAATACATTTTATTATAAAGGATTTGACTTGAATATTTATCTTTATATGCGTTGGGGGCAAATGATCGACGCTCAGTTTTTAGGCCGTTATAATCCCTCCGGATTGGGAAATGCTCCGGGTTATTTGGATTATTGGACTCCGGAAAATCCGACCAACGACTTTCCCCGTCCGCAAAAAGACGGAAATATTTATGATAATTACGGTTACATGTCATTAAACTATGCAGACGGTTCCTATTTTAAGATCAAAAACATCAGCTTGGGATACACTTTGCCCAAAACAATTACAAATCAATGGGGAATAGGAAACTTAAAATTTTATGTAACTGCTTCCAATTTATTTACTGTTGCCAAAAGTCACTTAATCAAACATTATGACCCGGAACGGGGCGGTGACGAGAAAGAACCGTTAAGCAAACAATTGGTAGTTGGTTTGAACTTGAATTTCTAACTCTCTAATGAGAATGGATGAGGAAACCTGCCCGGCAAAAAGCAAAATTTAAACGTATACGGGTATCATACAATCACAGCAAAAAACAATAAATAACATATGAAACGAAGCATGAACCAACGGTCTTTTAGCGTAGCGTTGAAAAAAATCAATGAATTACGCCACAAGAAAATGTTATTACATGCGAGTTCCATGCGACCATAAATAAAAATAAATAATAACGTATGAAAACAAATCTGAAAAATATAATAATCGGAGGCCTTTGTCTAATGGGAATGACCTCTTGCAGCCTGGACGAATATAATCCCTCCGGCTCCAACGCAGAAACAATATACAGTACCGAAGAAGGATTCGGCTATTTGGTCAATAGCGCTTACTACAATTTCCGAGCCCAATTTTACGGACGGGAAGACATCATGTTCCTCGGCGAAGGAGGAGGAGATCTTTGGTATATGGGACAAAAAGGAACCTATGCCCGTCAATTGATGGCCTATGATGACCTGTCTTCTACTACCGGACAAATAAAAAACACATGGCAACGTCTCTATGAAATTGTCAACTATTGCAATGCAGGACTGGATCGAATCGATAAAGTAACATTCAAAGATCCTCAAACCAAGTTGACGAAAGAAGGAGAATTGCGTTTCCTCCGGGCTTATACTTATTGGCTTATTTGCGAATTTTACGGAAATGCAGTATTGAGAGAACATGAAACGGTGGGAGTTCAATTGACTGCACAACGCAGCCCCATCAGCGACTTCTATAAATTAATTATCGGCGACCTGGAACGAGCAACAGAGATCTTACCGGTTACCCAATCGGATTACGGAAGGGCCGACAAAAAAGCAGCGTACGGCTTACTGGCCAGAACCACCTTGACCTACGCTTCCCATCTGGAGTATTTTGAGAATAATAAATCCGCAGCCGACCCGGTTTATCAACAAGCATATGACGCTGCAGAATACCTGATAGCCAATCAATCGGCGTTAGGGTGCAAATTATACGATGCATTCGAAGAAGTTTTTATGCCTGAAAACAATAGAAATAACGCAGAGGCCTTATGGTCGATTACCCATTCGACCAATTCGGCATTAAATCCCCAACCCAACAATCCCAACCGACTGTTTATGTGGTATAATTCAAAATATACCGCCCTTTGCGGGATGCCTTCGGATGAAGTATTGGAATACGGAATGGATAATAACCGGAGAATGATGCCTACCAAATACCTGCTGAATCTGTTTAATGAAGAGATAGACTCCCGGTATTATTCGTCTTTCCGGGAAGTACATATTCTTCCGGAAGAATCCGGAACTTATACTTGGACCGAAAATGATATTGTAGTTTTCAATAAGAGTTTCGACGTCAGCGACAACATTCAAATTCAACCGGGAGATACTGCTTTATTCTATACAAAAAAAGTAATCCCCGACAAGGCATCCGTTAAATATGGAGTAAAAGACATCAATGACCTCTACAATCCGAACGGTTCGATCAGTGATATAGCAACAAATAATCCCTACTATCCTTCCTTACGTAAGTTCAGAAATCCCGACCGAGCCAAAAAATCGCAAGCCGGCAACAAAAATGTTTTGGTGATGCGATTGGCGGAAACTTATCTGATCGCCGCCGAAGCCGCCTATAAATTGGGAGACTCGGACAAAGCAACCGCACGGGTAAACGATATCCGCAAAAGGGCTGCCGTTAAAGAACCCGTAAACAGAACGCAGGAAATGATGATCGGAGCACATGAAATTAATATTGATTTTTTGTTGGATGAACGCGCCCGGGAACTTTGCGGAGAACACCTCCGCTGGTTCGACTTGAAACGAACCAAACAAATAGAAAACAGAGTCGGACCGGGGAAAGCAAATCCCGATATAACCATGTTTGATCCGGCTCGGCATTACTTACGTCCCATCCCTCAAGCAGAATTGGATGCACTCGAAAACAGTGAGGAATTCGGACAAAATCCGGGATATTAAGTTTTATCGGGGAATTAATAAGGGTTACGGATTGGAGAAAAGCGCTTTCGACCCGGATACTGCAAATTAATTCTTCAATCCTATAATTTTATTATCTCCGGTACCTATTTTTATTCGTCGGACAATTGTCCGCCATTTGTCGGAAGCATATCCGCCATTCGGCGGACACGCTTCCGACGAATAGTTTTATGCAACGAAAATATTAATTTATCGCCAACAAAAA
>DAIQOU010000327.1:0-5557 GCA_036787725.1 Bacteroidales bacterium | reverse complement strand
TTTTTAAAAACATGAGCCAATAAACGCTTGCAAAACCCCTTAATAATACTGCGTTGAAAATTTTCCGGGCATTCAAGAAACTCCGGATACTTCATCTGTTCCAAGTATACTTTTGCATGTTCCCAAAAAGTATATTTTCTTTCCCATTTCCCGGTTTCTTCATTCTTTCCTTCTTCTACTTCTTCCGTCAGATGGAGAACTTCGTGCCGGAAAATACTTTTCAATACATGTACTGATTTAGGGAAATTATTATTGTTCAGATTCAGGTATATTTTTTTAGTGCTAGTGGCATGAGCGCCCACATCCGGTTCTTTGCGAGCAGTAAGCCCCACGTACTTTGGTTTTACGTCTATTGTATCGCTACCTGCCACATTTTTTACCCGGCTCACTTCTTTTACCAGATCAATGCTCACAATTTGTCCGGCTTTCAGAAGACGAGTTACATCCGGATCATGAAATTCGCTATAATAATGAGCATATTTGGTTGCATAGGGTACGGGTTTTTTGATCGCCAGTTCACTGAAAGGCACAGACACTTCTTGTCCATTACGAATAACATTTAAATATACCTCATCTGTTTCCGGATCGACAGACCAACCCGTTGCATTTACGAAATAAGTGCCCTTTTGAATCAATGCGTTCGGGTTGGATTCGGGTGTGGGACTTGCCACGAGCAAGGGGACTTTTTGAGGAGATGAATTTCTTTTTCCCATAGGAATTATCGGTTTAATCGGTTTTTACTTGATGGTATTCTTAATTGGAACCGGCCGGTTATCGGGGCCAATCGTTGTAATGTTCCACATCGTTCACCTTGACAGTTTCGGGACTGATCACCAAAGCGGTGCGGGTACCTTTGCGGGCATCGATCACCCGAGTGAGGGTGATGCAGTAAGCATCTTCAAATTCGACCCGCATCACCGGGTTGCTCATTAACGTATGGAAAACGATCGAGCCGTTTTTGAGTTGTGTCGACTTCCGGGCCCAATTGGTCAGGCCGGCATCGGGCATTTGGTCGATTGTGATGCTGATAAGTCCGCCCCGCACTTCGTGCTGCGGTTGTCCCTTGTAGTCGATGGGTTGGGTAAAACCGATCTTGAAGCGTTCTACATCGTATGTTTTGCCTTCCAAATAAAATTTCACGATCACGTGAGACAGGGGTTGAAGAAAATTGATCAGGTTGTTCATGGTTTAATAAAATATTAAAAGAAAAAAAGCAATTGCCGGAAAAGTCTTAAAGAAAAATACCGGATTTGCATGGTAAATAAATAGTAAGTTGTTTTTTACGGATAAAGAAAATCAGTGAGCCCACTCGTTATTTAATTCATCACCGTCGCCGGGAATCAGGCTTTCGGCTTGGATCGAGAGCCGGGTTTGCGTGTATTCGTCGCCGTCGCGGGAATAATCCACTTCTATTTCGGAACAAATGGCGTTTTTGAATACGATTTTCTCGACCGGGATGTTTTCGTTATCGACCGTAATAACGGCTCCGTCAATATACTTCTTGGGTTTGATGGCCCATCGGAGCACTTCTTCGGAAGGAAGTTGTGCCAAGGTCAATCGGATAAGCCCGCCGTAGACGCGGGTAGTGGCTTTTCCTTTGCTGTCGATTCCCTGTTGGAGGGTAAATTCGCAATGAGAGATCTCGTTTCCTCCTTTCAGGAGAGTCATGATGTTGGCAGCGTTTGCCGACCCCAACATTAAAAAACTTCGGTGTCCGTACATATCGGTTTTGTTTTAGGGTTAATAAAAATTATAAATAAACGGATCAAATCGTTTTTAACGCAATAAAAGTAAAAACATTTTATAAATAGTGCAAGTTTATTATCTTTATTTTAAAGACTTTATTTTTATTTGTTCGGATCGGAAACCGGTATTATCCCGGATTAAGCATTAGTAAATCCGGGTACCGAAAACTGCTCCCCAAGGTCGCATATTTCCCGTCCGGTTACGAATCGGATGTGATTACCCCGTGAGGGGTAAAATGTGCATAACCGGAGAGGCAACTCTCCTCAATCTCCGGGCCCCGAAGCATGTTCGGACTTTATCCTTTCCTTTCTCCCTTTCGAGCCTTTGCGCTTTCTCCGGGATGAAACAACGACAAAAGGGTAAACCGTCACAATGCGGCGTTGCAAAAAAGAAAGTTGGCAAAAAAATAAGACTACGGAAGAACAACTTGTTCAACGGTATTTCGAAAACATTTTCCGGCTCGCCGCAAGCGGCAACTTCGTTTTGCTGCAAAATGCAAATTCAAATTGCAGCAAAACACGAATTCATTTTGCGGCAAAACGCCGGTAGTATTTTGCGGCAAAACAAAGTTGCAAGTTGCAGCAAAACGAAAACGCATTTTGCTGCAAAATGAAAATACCGGTCTGTATAGCCCGAAAAACCCGCTGTCGCGAAATAATCATCCGATAACCGAATCCGTGATAATTCGGAGAATATAGATACCCGGATGTATTTATCCCCTTCCGGTATAATTACATTCAATTCATTACCTCTCCTTTTGGGAGCGGATTTTCGGAGATCGATAGAATAGGGAAGTATAGAACAATAATACTTTATTCTATTTAATATAGAGTTTATCCGGAATAGATTCTTACCGTTTTGTTTCCTCCCATGCGAGTTTCCTTTTCTCGCGGTTTATAAAAAGAAAGTTTTTTCTCTATTTCTCATTCGGAAATTACTTCTATTTTTGTATCCGCATAAAAACATTTTTATTAAATGTCAGAAAAGAATCCTTTTATTTCATTGAAAATTCTTTCTACCGGAATTGCTCTCCCTTCTTGCCGGATAGATTCCGATGAAATTGATAAGAAACTGAACAGGGCCATAGGGTATACGGAAAAAAGATTTGGAATAACCTGCCGTTATCATGCCGATTATACTATGGATTCGACTCAACTTGCGGTAGAAGCGCTGGAAAAGGCTCTGTCGGAAGGAATCGATCCGGATTCAATCGACTTGTTAATTTATGCCTCGGCTATTCCCATACAAATGTTGCCTTACAGCGCAGCTCAAGTTTTGAAGAAAAGTTCGTTACGAAGCGGTACGGCAAGTATGGATATCAATACGAGCTGTGTAAGTTTTGTTACGGCCTTACATACGGCCGGTTGTTTGTTGGCAGCGGGGGCTTATCGGCGCATTGCTATTGTGTCTTCAGAATTGGCTTCCCGGGGAATCGATTGGGAACACGAAGAATCTTCGTTGATTTTCGGAGACGGGGCAGCTTGTGCCATTGTGGAAAAAGGCATTTCCGAAAGTGGAATTTTGGCTTATCGATCCGAGACTTATCCGGAAGGATCGGATTTCTGTGAGATCCGTGCCGGAGGAACCCGTCGGAATCCGCGGGCGGGAATGGATGAGAAGGATTTTCTTTTTCAAATGCAGGGAAAACCGTTGTTCCGGTTGGCGGCTTCGTTGATGGAAGTTTTTTTGAACCGTTTACTGGAGTCGGCCGGATTGACCTTACAAGATATTACAACCGTTATTCCGCATCAGGCCAGCCATTTGTCGTTGGAACATATACGGAAGCGGTTGGGGGTTGCTCCCGAAACGGTAGTCGATATTTATCGGAAGTTCGGAAATCAGGTATCTGCTTCCGTTCCGACTGCTTTGCATGAAGCCGTTACAACCGGCCGATGGGAACCGAACCGACCGGTGTTGTTGCTCGGAACGGCTGCCGGACTGACATTAACCGGAATGATTTTGTTGCCATGAGGTTTTTAGTGACGGGAGCTACAAGCGGACTGGGCAGGAATGCAACGGAATACCTGCTTGAAAAGGGACATGAAGTGAAAGCCACCGGAAGGAATGCTGAAGCGGGAAAGGAATTGGAAAAAGCGGGAGCCGGGTTTGTCGGGTTGGATCTGGTCGCTGCTTCGGATGAGGAGTTGTACCTTTTACTCCGGGATTGTGAGGTGGTTTGGCATTGTGCGGCATTGTCTTCTCCGTGGGGAGATAAAGAGGAATTCTATCGGGTGAATGTATTGGCAACAAAACGGTTGGCTCGATTAGCCGGAGAAATGAACATCCAACGGTTTATCCATGTCTCTACTCCTTCAGTATATTTTGATTTCGTTTCCCATCGGGATATCCCGGAAACTTATTTGGCAAAACGGTTTGCCAACCGATATGCCGAAACCAAGTATCGAGCCGAATCGGAAATACGGTCTTTGGTTGAGGAATATCCTCAAACCAATTATATCATGTTGCGTCCGAGAGCCCTTTTCGGACCGTATGATCGGGTTATTTTCCCTCGGGTATTATCACAAGTCAAAAAAACAGGCGGTAAATTGCATTTGCCCGGAGGAGGGAAAGCTTACCTGGATCTGACCTTTGTATTCAATGCAGTACATGCTTTATATTTGGCAAGTTTCAATAACAACGTCGCTTCCGGAGAAATATTCAACATTACCAATCAGGAACCTCGACAACTGTGCGCAGTGGCAAGCAAATTATTGACCTTACTGGATATTCCTTTTAAGGTAGTGAATATGCCTTATCGAATGCTTCATGCGTTGGCTTTTTGTTTGGAAAAAATAGCATTTATTACTCATAAAGAACCCGCTTTGACCCGCTACAGTGTAGGCTCGCTTTATTTTGATATGACACTCAGTCAACAAAAAGCCAAAGAAATACTGGGTTACGAACCGGTTTATTCGATAGATGAAGGTATCGTATTAACAGCAGAATGGTTAAAAAATGATCGAAATTATTCCGTTTGAGACGGGTTATTGTACCAACATCGGATTTATGGTGCAAAAAGGAGCAGGATTCAAAACGTATCGGTTCCCGGCACGGGTGTGGCTTCTGAAATCAAATGACCGGTATTGGTTATGGGATACGGGATATGCCGATCATTTTTATCATTATACTGGCTCGGGAATATATAAGCTTTATCGCAAAGTTACTCCTGTTTATTTCTCCGGGAAGGATAGTTTAATGGCTCAATTAAAGGAAAAGAATATTCCTGTTGATAAGTTAGCGGGGATTATTATTTCTCATTTTCATGCCGATCATATTGCCGGATTACGGGATTTCCCGGATATTCCGTTGATTTGTTCCCGGGAAGGTTGGGAAAAGGTTCGATATTTGAAAGGATGGAGAGCATTGAAGAAGGGATTTATCCCCGGATTGATTCCCGATGATTTTGAGAAACGGGTTATTTATATAGAGTCGTTTGACAGTTGCCGCTTACCGGAAGAATTATCCCCCTTTGAAACCGCGTTTGTATTGCCCGGATGTGAAGGAACTATTCTGACGGTTCCTCTCCCGGGGCATGCAGCGGGACAGGTCGGAGCTTTTATTGCTACCGAAAAAGGCCGGGTTTTGCTGGCAAGCGATGCTGCTTGGACTCGCGCCAATTATCGGGAATTGAAAGTGCCTTCCCGTTTGACCCGTTTGATTACGGAAGACGGAAAAGCATATTGTAATACATTATACAAATTGAATCGACTGTTTTTGAACGGGAATACGGATATTCGGTTAAGTCATGAAGAATAAGCTATGAAATTGCTGAAAACACTTTATTATTACTGGAGAGCCCGCCGGTTAAAAT
>DAIQOU010000326.1:0-5569 GCA_036787725.1 Bacteroidales bacterium | reverse complement strand
GCCCGTTTGAGAATTAATCCGATAAGCTTCGTATTTTCCGGGAAATAAGGACAAATCGATTTCTTTATTCTCCGAATAAATAATATATCCTCTTTCCGGATCTCCCAACACATATTGCTTTTCCGTCGATAATTCCGGCTGAACCTGCATGGATGCCGCCGCTTTCAAAAACCGGGAATCTTTCATTTCCGGAATTCCCGCCAGTGAACCGCCGGCCATAAAAACAGCCCAAGCATATTGAGGATACATAGCAGAAAAATAAGTCACGGCTTTCTCGGGAAAATCCGTCCGATACTCTTTCACGGCACGATATACCGACTCAAAAGAGACCTTTCCGGGTTTGGTCAGACGAGCATGCTGACGGGGGGCCAGGTTCAGTCCGCCTCCCGGTGCATATGTTGTACCATCTTCCCGATAAAACCAATATCGGATATCGATTACATCAATCATTTTCGACCGGATCGGATCGGACAAAATCCGGTCTTGCACATCTTTGGTTACACTTAAAGCAATTAACGGCTCTTCTCCGGTTTCCGATTTCCACTCCGCAATAACATCCAACCAAAATTCCACAAAATGCAACGGTCCCGTATACTCTTCGCTTATCAAATGAACCACACCGGTTAATCCGCGGAAATTATCCAGACATTTTCGGATATAAGCTCGATGCAATTCGTTTCGTACCGGGTGTTCCGTATCATAAAACTGTTCTGCCAGAAAGATTCGTTTATCTCCCGCATAAGGAGCGGGTTCCGGGAATCCCGTATCATTTACATTATTGGCCGGACGCCAGGGACTATCGGTCCAGTGAGCCCCGGCTTCTATGATATTATGCTGAAAATAATGTTGATGGAACAAAATACGTCCTTCCCGTTCTCCCCATTCCACAAACCGGCGTAAGCGGGACCAATACCAATCATTGTATTTTGTTAAATCATACTTACTCAATCCGTCATAAGCAATTCCCCGGCCACTCCTAGCAAACGGTTGTTCATAAAAAGGAGGCCATACTTCTCCCGTTATTCGCCGGACCCGTTCATGATCGTCCCGCCGGCGATCGTACCATAATCCGTAATTATGATCCAAAACCGTCATGTTTTTTTCTTTCATCCATCGGATTACCTCTTTCAAATCATCCGTCAATCCGTTACCGGTCCGTCCGGGGACAAAACGAGTCAGATGAGGACGGGCTGTTTTCTCTAAATAAGCCGGTTGAACCGTTCCGTTCCACCAGGTCACGTGATGCCTCCCTCCCGTCACTATTTCACCCGATTTTACCAACCGGCCATTCTCGACTCTTACCGGTATAGAAGGCAGTAACCTCCGTTCGGCCGAAGTCTTGATCACTATTTCTCCCGGAGCATTCGGAAACGGATCCCGCTTTATCAGGCTGTCAATCCATTCATTGAGCGTTAGCGGAGGGACCAACGCTTCGCGAGTTAATTCTTGCGCTTTCTCCACAGAAGGAGAACTGGAAGCCTCTCCTCTCCAAGGCAACAAATCGGCTTTTTTTACACTTTCCGGCCCCAATCGATCCTGTAACTGAGCATAATAAAGGCTGCGAGGATGAATGTGATTATTACTTTGTTCCCAATATCCGTCGCCGGAAAATTCCGCCCAAGAACCAAAAGCCCAATTTTGAGCTCCCGGAGGAGCAAAACACTCGATCAACCCGGCAGAACATTGCCAAAATACACTATTTGCCGCATTCCAACCGGCACCTTGCGCCTCCTGACGCCTGTTGCGAAAACTCAGCGCATGGCCATTTACATTCACGATATCGAATAATACTCCGGAAGCCCAACTGTCAATCGGCCCACTAAAGCTGTAAGGCAATTCCGAATGGCATTGAACAAAAGCATTCGGCCCCGAAGCACAAAACCCCAATCCGAAATCATGGTAACCGGCCTCCGCATATAACCGTTGAAACAAGCACTGTTGTCCCGAAGTAAAAAAAGTATAACGTCGTTGTCCTCCGATCTCGGAAACCGGTTGCAACGACTTACAATTCTCAACCGTAATGCGTTTAGCCGTTTCCAATACCATCACCGCCGATCCGCAAAAATGTTTAAAGGTACAATTCCGTATCCATGCATCTTCCACACATTCCATGGTAATCCCCATCCAGGCATGAGATTCGTCTTTAAGATTCAACGTATCGTATTCCGAAATCAGGCATAAATTTTCTACCCCTACCCGGTTAATCCGTCCCGGCCAAGTATAAGGAATTACATATCCTCCGCCCGTCTTCCGATCTAAAGCTACCGTCAATGGAGCATCCAATGTGATCTCATTTCCGGAGACGGAAGTAACGGTTCTGTCCCACCAAATCGTATGTTCTCCCGGCTTCCATCCCAACGCGGAGATGCCTCCGCCGAAATGATCTGTACCCAATTGTTTTATCCACTCCTGTGTAGCAGGACGGTTGACAACTACCCGATCTCCCGGTTTCAGTCCCGAATTATTTTCCAATCTTACAGTTTGAGTATTTACCGGGACATATTCATTTTCGATACGGATGGAATCTCCCGTTTTTATATCTTTTTTCCCAACAATTCGGACCACCGCTCTTCTGTCTTTTCCGGCAGCGATCAAACGAGTTCCTCCCTCCAACGGACCGCTCCCCCTCAATACGACTCCCGAACAATTGATTTCGATCTCTCCCGAAATCCGATATTCTCCGGGTAACAACAAAACAGTTCCCCGAAACCCGGTATTATCCGGTTTCAATGAAGCGACATATTCGATAGCCTCACGAATCTGCCGGGTAGCATCACCGGCAACCAAGGGTACCGTTACACGTACGGGAACCATAGGTATAAACTCTTCTCCGGCTTTATAACCTGCATAAGAAAAATCAGGGATCCTATTTCCCAAGCTATCCGGTGTATATACCAATTTTCCCTGTTCATACCTAATCGGAGAAACCGGTTTTACTTTTTGAGAAGTCGCATTTCCCGAAAAAAACAACAAAAGAACAATAACAATCCGGCCTTTCATGAACACAATCCTTTCTTACAGTTTTTTTCCTTGCGCTTTCAAACGCTCTTCCCAAGCTTTTCGTTCTTTCTGAATATCATATCCTTGCTTGGAAAGGTAATTGTTAATGCGTCCTTTATACTTTCCGAACCATCCGTGTTTGTCTTTGGAAGAAGAAGCATTTATGGCATGTTCTCTGGCTTCTGCGAGCCAAGCATAAATCTGTCTTTTTTCTTCCGGTTTCAAGCTCGGTATCATATCCAAATAAGAATCATACGTAACTCGCAACACACCATACGTCATCCCGTCCTTTATCTTTTCAATCCGATCATTTGACAAATCCGCCGCCAGATTCCCCAAAAAAACAGCTTGCAGATCATACAATTTCGCTTTGGTTTCATTTTCCAATGCTTCTAATAATTTCTCCTTTTCCGTTTTGTCTTTTGTACTTTCCGAGATTTCTTTTTTTGTTGCTGCCGCATAATCATTAATTTCTCCCACACTGCGATATTGTTCGGCCACTGTTTTTACCACCCGCTCATATACCTCCCGATCCGACAAATCAAGCGTTTTTACAATTTTTCCGGCCCGATCCGACAATACTTTCATATAATCATCGTCAGCCTGTTGACAAAAAACTCCCCCGAAAGGCATCATGCACATCAGAAAAAATAAGATTTGTCTCATGTTATTTTATTTTGAAATTAAATAGTTCTTCGATTTATTATTTTCGACAAATTAAAAAAAAGTTCCGACATAAATCAACTGTCATTCAAGAATCAAGTCCTCAAATGACAGTCAATCCAAATCAACATAAAATGCAATTAACAGAATTCAGTATCACAATAAGCTTTTTTTTCCGGCCAGTGTATCGTAATTATTATCGGGGTTAGTCCAATCTGTCTTTTTAGCAGGATCGATCCCGTTTATATATTTCTCGATATTGGTATATCCGTCTCCGTTCATGTCTTTCGTTGCATCGGAAGGATCATTGGGATTCAAACCGTATTTCTTCTCCCAAGCATCCGGAATTCCGTCTCCGTCCGAATCCTTGTACGGTTTCCCTTTATACTGCGGATATCCTCCGACTTGTTTGATATCGGTAATGATACCCTGTTTATAAGAATCTGCCGGCAAACGACGATGTTGAAACTGATAAAAATCCTCCGGATTAAGTCCTTTTTCATAATATACTTTTCCGGTTCGAACCTGTTCTATCACCCGTTGGTCCACAATATCCCGTTTCGGCAACGTAGCGCCTGCATTATTCAAAACAAATTCATACGCTTCTTTAGCCGACAGGATCGGGAAAGGATTTTCAATCGGGAAAGGTTGATTCCACTTCATATTTTCGGTATATCCGTCTGTATTCCGCTGATCTTGCACCTGAATACCGCCTGCCCAATTATCGTTGGTCACGGTTTCATTTCCTTCCATAATATTCCCGTTGGCATATACACGACCAAATACATAATATCCCAATTTACTGCGTCCGGATTCGGGTTTCAGTATCCGGTGACCGACAGGACTTTCTTTAGGAGTAAGCGGACCCGGTTTATAATAATTATTAATGATATTATAAAGCGCAGTGTAATCACCTCCATCGACCGAGCGGTGCACCCAGTTGTAAATCACGTTATTCACAAAATTAAAAACGCCATTCCATCCGATAGAAGGATTTCTTCCGGCATTATTGGCCCACAGGTTACGCATAAAAGTACAATTTTCGCCACCCAAGGTACTCCCGAAAGCATGGTTATAAGTATCCAATGCCTGCGAAGAGATTGTATTTTGGATCGTTACATTTACTGTCGGCAACTTCAATTCTTTCGATCCGTCTCCCGGGTTGAACATATGACGATAAAAAGAAATATTCTCATCCAATCCCCAACTCGCAGAACAATGATCAATCATAATATTCCCCACCGGATTACCTCCGAAAGCATCATCTCTCCGGCCAACGAAAGTTTCTCCGCGCCGAAAACGCATATGTCGGACCACCACATCGTGTGTATTCACCCATAACGACTCTCCGGCTACGCATACACCGTCGCCGGGAGCCGTCTGTCCCGCAATGGTAATATAGGGAGCTCTTATAATTAAAGGTGATTTCAGACGAATAATACCGGCCACGTTAAAAACTACAATGCGGGCTCCTCCCTGCTCGCACGCTTCCCGTAATGTACCGGGGCCGCTGTCTTCCAAACTGGTTACCACGACCACCCGTCCGCCGCGTCCGCCAAAACTGTAAGCACCACCTCCTTGTGCACCCGGAAAAGCAGGGATCTCGGCTTGAGGCAAATCCGTGGGACGAGCTGCCCAAGGAATGTACGGTTTTCCTTCCGTTGCCTCCTTTTCGATAACAGGTTTGGCCTTCTCAAAAGCCGAATCCGATCGGGCCCATGCATCTTTCATCATCTTAGCCACTTGTTCTTTCACCTCCGGCGACTCTTTCGGATATTGAGCCATCAATGTACCGGGCAAAGACAAAGCCGCGATCATCACATACGGAATTAATTTCTTTTTCATTATAATCTGTAATTTACCATTAATCGAATTCCGATTCATTCGATCGAAGTTGCCCGGTCGG
>DAIQOU010000325.1:0-5572 GCA_036787725.1 Bacteroidales bacterium | reverse complement strand
CTCTAAAGTCTGGAGCACCGGAGCATGCTCCTGTCACTTTTATACTGGATGCACCGTCCGGTATGACAATAGCTGCCCCCGTATATTCTATAGCAGTCCACTGGATTCCCGGGTCTTTTGCTGCTACTAACAATAATACCGATTGTTCTTTCAATCCGATAGATAAAATAGTAGAGTTATATGAAGAAAAAATGAAACTTTACGAACGGATGCTGAAGGAAAAGGAAGAAAAGGTGGCTTTCATGGAAAAGTGGTTGAACGATAAAAGCGGAAAATAGTCCCGGTTTATTCTGCTCAAGCGATTTGAGTAAATGTGTCAAAAGTCCGGGCATTCTTTGAATAAGTTCCGGCTTGTAAGTTTCGCTTGGGGAAAGCCCGAAGGGTTTTAACTTATGCATAACCGCGGGCAGGCGAAGTGCAGCCTGCGGTAGGTGAACTAGCCCACAACTCTGCTAGAGGTTGAACCCGCTTCGGGGTCCTTTTAGTGGGAGAGTCTTACTGCCCCGAGTTGCACTCGGGGTTATCCTTGTTTTACCCCTGCCGGGGTAATTGCGTCCGATTCGTAACCTATCCGGGAAATACTCGGATTTTTGATGCATTCACCCCCTTCATTGAGTTAGGCCGGCGATAAGTCCCGGAGGGACGAAATTATACTTAACCGCATGTGTAGCGCAAGCGAAACTTGCGGGTTGAAAGAAGCCCGTCTCGTGGACTTCCGACGATGATGCATAAAATCCCGTACAGGACCGGGAGACTGCTGTATGCCGTATCATTTACCTTACTGTATCATGCCGAAGAGACGGATCGGGATTTCGAACCGCAATACATGCCGGAAAGTTATCAACCTTTTCTTACCGTGGAGCGTAGGAACAAGGTGCTAATCGACCGACGGGCGTTTTTACCGCTACAAGCGCCGGGGTAAACCGGTAACGCCGGACATCGGGTTTAACTTTATCGAAAGATACAGATTGGAAAACCAATTCAAAACGGATCCTTATTTGGAATACAGGTAATGGTATAAAGCGGTTGATCGGAAATATGTTGTCGGTACTCGGATTGCTATATTTTCTATACTCCTGCCGTGACTGCACCACCCGCCGCAACTTCGAGCGCTTGCAGGGGGAGTGGCAAGCCACAAAATAATCCCGTAAATCCCGCAATCCTGTCCAAGATCACTTCTCCCGCATAAAAATATTGATCGGCGTCCCTTTCAAGTTCCAATGTTTACGGATCTGATTTTCAAGGAAGCGCTTATAAGGTTCTTTAACCCACTGGGGAAGATTACAAAAGAATACAAAACTCGGAACCGCGGTGTTGGCCAGTTGGGTGATGTATTTGATTCGAACCACTTTCCCCTTATGTACGGGAGGAGGGGTGTTCTCTATAATGGGCAGCATTACCTCGTTTAATTTATGTGTAGGGATTTTGGTTTTCCGGATCTCATAGACTTCTTTTGCTGTTTCCAATATCTTCAGAATCCGCTGTTTTGTGAGGGCAGATGCGAAAATAACAGGCACATCCACAAAAGGAGCGGTCCGTTCTTTAATGGCCTCTTCAAAGGTGCGTATGACCTGCTGATCTTTATTCTCAACCAAGTCCCACTTATTGACTACGATAACCAATCCTTTGCGGTTGGCCTGAATCAAGGAGAAAATATTCATATCTTGAGATTCGATTCCGCGGACGGCATCAATCATTAAGATACAAACATCCGAACTTTCGATGGAGCGAATGGCCCGGATAACCGAATAATATTCTATATTCTCGTTTACTTTTCCTTTCTTACGAATCCCGGCCGTATCGATCAAGTAGAAGTTCAGCCCGTATTTATTGTATTCGGTATAAATAGAATCCCGGGTTGTTCCGGCTACATCGGTTACAATGTTTCGTTCCTCCCCGATAAACGCGTTTACTAAAGATGATTTCCCGGCATTGGGGCGTCCGACGATGGCAATCTTAGGTAAGTCTTTCACCTCTTCCTCTTCGACTTTCGGAAGTTTGGAAACAATAAAATCCAATAAGTCACCGGTTCCGGAACCGTTAATGGAAGAAATACAATAAGGGTCTCCCAATCCGAACGAATAAAACTCGGCAGCTTGATGATGCAGTTCAAAGTTATCCGCTTTATTGGCTACTACGATCGCCGGTTTGGATGTTTTCCTCAACATATCGGCTACATACAGATCCAAGTCGGTAGTTCCGTTTTGAACATCCACTACGAACAAGACGACATCTGCTTCTTCCAATGCAATTTCCACCTGTTTGTTGATTTCTCCTTCAAATACATCTTCGGAGTTCATAACCCAGCCGCCTGTATCTATCAGAGAGAATTCATTACCTTGCCATTCTACTTTTCCGTATTGGCGGTCGCGCGTAGTGCCGGCTTCTTCATTAACGATGGCTTGACGAGATTGTGTGAGACGATTAAATAATGTGGATTTACCTACATTCGGACGGCCTATAATTGCTACAATATTACTCATACTTTATGGGGGAATTTTTTGTTTCGGATTTCACAATCGTTCATAAATACAATGCTTCTGTCTCTATATGTTGGGTTTCGCGAGTTATTATAACCCGAAAAAAGGAACAAACATTCAATTAGGAGTTGCAAAAGTAGCTTTTATTTTTCTTTATTGCAAATTAAACCGGTCGGTTAATGTCGGAAGGCTTTATAAAGACTCCGGCTTGAGATAACAGAAATAATATTTTTTTATCTTCTTTGAAAGCAGAGCTATATCCCATATGTCGGACGCTTCCGCGATGTTCCGAATACTGCCGTCTTTATAGAGGATGTCAATGGACTCCTCTTCTTCATTATACATGTTGGAAGATACTTCATCCGAGGAAACGAGGTAGCCTGCATCCCGTTCGCTGATATTCAGTTGTTCTGCACATTGACGGATTGCGTTTTTTATTTCAGCGGGTTCAAAAGGACGGGAGGCGATTTTGATCTTAAATAGTTTTCGATTAATCAATCCGCTGCTTAAAACAGACAATACTTTATCCGGGTGTTGTGTCCAAGTTTTCAGGGCGCTCCAGATATCGGTATCATCCAAGTTCGTAAAATGTTCGGCAGCCTGCGGATTTTCTAAAAATACGTTCTTGTCGATATGATTATATAAGAAATAACGCAAAGAAGGTGCTGCAAATAATTCGATTCCCTTTCCTGCCAATTCTTTGGCTCTGTTTAATGTGTTGACAAGCATTTTCTCGGCAGCGACTGCGGTTTTATGTAAGTAAACCTGCCAATACATCAATCGTCGAGCCATTAAGAAATTTTCAATGGAATAAATACCTTTTTCTTCTACAACCAACCGATCGTTTTGGATTGTCAACATCTTAATGATGCGGGCAGATCCGATATTCCCTTCAATTACTCCCGTAAAGAAACTGTCTCGCCGGAGATAATCCAGTCGATCCATATCCAACTGTCCGCAGATTAATTGATGTAAAAACTGTTTGGGGTATCGATCTTGAAAGACAGCAATGGCAGGATCCAATGCTCCTTCCATTGTCTGATTGATTTTTTTCATTAACAACAAGGATATATCCTCGTGATCGATTCCTTCGATCAGGATATTTTCCAGTGCATGAGAAAAAGGACCATGTCCTATATCATGCAACAGAATGGCCGATAATACAGCCAAATAATCTTCATGGGAAATGATATGTCCTTTGGAGCGGAGCTGTTTGATGGTTTCATCCGTCAGAAACATGGCTCCCAAAGAATGATGGAATCGGGTATGTTGAGCTCCCGGATATACCAAAGAAGCCAATCCCATTTGCTTGATCCGGTTCAATCGTTGCAAATAAGGGTGCTCTATCAGGTTGTAAATGAATTTATCCGGAATAGTAATAAAACCAAAAACAGGATCGTTGATGATTTTTTGTTTACTCATTGTATTTCCAACTCCTTCAAATAGCCTGCCATTTCCGTTTGTATCTTTCGGGCTTCTTCTTGTGCCGCTTCTGCATAGCGTTCGGTAGCATCGGCATAAATGATTTGCCGGGAAGAATTAACCAATAATCCGCATTGGTTGTTCATTCCGTATTGAACTACTTCTTTCAGGCTCCCTCCTTGAGCTCCAATTCCGGGAACCAACAGAAAATGATCGGGAACAATCTTCCGAATATCTTGAAACATACTTCCTCGAGTGGCTCCTACCACATACATGAACTGTTCGGAAGTGCCCCACTCTTGCGATTTTCTCAATACCCGCTCGAATAAACGTTCGCCGTTCTTGTCTTCTGTCAATTGAAAATCGAGAGAGCCGTTGTTAGAGGTCAATGCCAATAAAATAACCCACTTGCCGGGACGAATCAGAAAAGGTTTGACACTGTCTTCTCCCATATAAGGAGCAACCGTTACCGAATCAAAATCGGAATAATCGAATAAAGCGCGGGCATACATTTCGGATGTATTTCCGATATCCCCCCGTTTGGCATCTGCAATAATAAATTGATCGGGATAACGTTCGCGAATATACTTTACGGTTTCTTCCAATGTCATTATTCCTTTGGCACCCAAGCATTCGTAAAAAGCCAGATTGGGTTTATAAGCGACGCAATAAGCTGCCGTGGCATCTATAATGGCTTTATTGAATTCCAGCATGGGATTTTCCCGATCCATCAGATGGGAAGGAATCTTTTTCAGGTCGGTATCCAGTCCGACACATAAAAAGGACTGTTTCTTTTTTATATTTTCAACTAATTCTTGTTTTGTCATGTTGCAAAGTTATTAATTAACAGCTATGATTTCCATACTCCAGTCGTTTATTGGAGTATTATAATCAATTATATTCCTTATTGAATATAGTTCGGTTCCTTCTTTATTACTAAATACATAATAAGGTTGAGTAGGATAAAAATCTTTTTCTCCATTGATAACGGTTACATAATCACTTGAATTAAATTGTCTTATTAAGTGATAATCATCGCTGCTAAACGCTGCGATTCTTCCGGAAGTTTCATTAAAATAAACGGAACCTTCGGCAACCCAAAGTATATTTTTTTTCGAATCATGATCGACCCAATTGATCTGAGGATTATAATTATCGAACCGCAGTTGTCCCAACGGATGAAGTGTTGAACCGGTATTTTTGGTTGGTGTTTTTAGAACTACTCCATAAGAACCGATTGTGAGTTCGGCATCATCTGTTAACCAAAAACGATTTCCTAAGCTTTCATGCCAATATTTTTCTTCCGGCTCCTCACGGGATATATCTACCCAAATAACACCATTCGGAGAGGTCCAAGTTCTGGAACCTAATAAGGCCGCTTTTCCTTTAACCTTTATTATCCACGTATAACCCTCAATATTGGAATCGATATGCTCCTCCAATTTTTCGTTGTCTAAATGGAGCGAGTAATATCCTCTAAAATAACCTGTTTGAGTAGTCAGATAACATATTCTGTTTTCTCCGTAAGCAATACTGAATACATTAAAATCCATCTCAATGTTTTTAACAATCCGGTTGTTCTTTAGATCAAGCATACTTAGTTGTCCGCTGTATCCGATGAACATTAATGAATTATCTTCGGAGAAGGTCATACAAGAGGGGCCCTTGGG
>DAIQOU010000324.1:0-5574 GCA_036787725.1 Bacteroidales bacterium | reverse complement strand
GTAAAAGAACCGGTTTAAATATTTTCTAATACTATAGGTCTGTGAATAACTCCTATCGTATGATGTATCCTTCCCGTGGTTCGCATTAAAGCGGCATTCAACCTTTGTAAGAAAGTGGGAGTAACGGCAGTCTGTCGGTTAGTTTCGTTTTTAGCAATCCCATAAGCTTTTTTCAGATCTTCATTCATCAAATGATGTGCCAATGGTTTCCCTTTAGCCGTAATGCCTTCATCAAACAGAAGTTGTGTTTCTATTTCACTCAATGCAGAACCCTCAATGGCAGGGGAGTGAGTAATATAAGAGAATAGAGGTAATACTTTTCATAGTCCACCGATTAATTAATACCGAGTCGGATAAATTCTTGGTTCAGTTTATCTATTTCCTCCCAACTGCTTTCTGTCATGACCTATGTTTTGCTTTTCCAAAAGCAGCTGAATTTATTCTCAAATGAAAGGAAATACGGCTTTTTTAATAAGGTGGAATCCTTTTCGGGCATTCGTATATAAAATAAGCCGGATTGTTTGCTAACCGGAAGAGAGCTTGTATACAAACCGGGCCGGTTCGTCTGCAAATACTCCTTATTCGTCTTGTTAAAAAAAGTTGCATTTCTTCTCTCTTTATTTTTGTCTTGAAAACAATAAACAAATAAATCAATGAAAAAATCGGAAACAATAGAAAAGATCGCACAACTGTCGGGAGTGGAACCGACAGATTGTGAGAAAGTGTTGAAAGCGTTGGAACAAGTCTTAAACGAGGAATTAAAATCGTCTTCGGGATTAAAAAACGCTTTCGGAAAGATTTATCGCTTGCTGAGCTTCTTCGAAAATAAATAATCCATAATAAAAATACCCTAAATAAAACAATCGTCATGAAACAATTAAAAACCCTATTTATATTAATCATTTCATTATTCGTCTTAGATGCTTCTTCCCAAACCCAACCGGTACAAACGATTCGCGGAACGGTTATTGATCGAGCTTCGGGTGAATCGCTTCCTTACATTTCCATTTCTTTATTGGATATGCCCGGCATAGGAACCACTACGAATGAAGAGGGGAAATTTACCTTATCGCAAGTCCCCGTAGGCCGTCACGATTTGCAAGCTTCCTCCGTAGGATATGAACCGGGAATTTTCAGGGAAATAATGGTGACTTCCGCTAAGGAAATCTATTTGGAAATTCAATTGAAAGAGAATGTAAAGGAACTGGAAGAAGTTGTGGTTACGGCGAAGACCAACAAAGAACTTCCTCTGAATAAAATGGCGCTTTCGGGTGCGCGGATGCTCAGTGTGGAAGAAGCATCCCGTTTTGCGGGAGGAATGGATGATCCGGCCCGGTTGGTAAGCTCTTTCGCCGGGGTTTCTCCGGGAATAGGAAATAACGGTATTTCGGTACACGGGAATGCTCCGAGCTTGCTTCAATGGAGGTTGGAAGATGTGGAAATTCCCACGCCGAACCATTTTGCCGATCTGACTACGTTGGGAGGCGGATTGCTGTCTTCTTTAAGCAGCAATGTATTGGGCAATTCCGATTTCTTTACGGGAGCTTTTCCGGCCGAATATAACAATGCCGTTTCGGGTGTATTTGATATGAAGTTACGTAACGGTAACAGTCGGAATTACGAACATACTTTCCAATTGGGGGCCATGGGAATAGACCTGGCCTCCGAAGGGCCGATCAGTCGAAAGAATAATTCTTCTTATATATTCAATTACCGCTATTCTACCACCGGTTTATTATACAATGTCGGTATTATCGATCAGGAGTTGAACTTTCAAGACCTGAATTTTAAACTGAATTTCCCCACTAAAAGAGCCGGTATATTTTCGTTATGGGGAACAGCCTTAAAAGATAAAGCGCCGGCAGATATGGACGATCCCGAAGATTGGGACTATAAAGACGATGCAAAAGGGTCATCTCTGGAGCAAATTTCTGCAGCAAGCGGCCTGAGTCATCGTTATTTCTTTGATAATAATTCTTTTTTGAAAACAACGATGGCCATCACGTATTCGGATGTGGAAGCCAAAGAAGATATGTATGATTTGGAGATGAATTCCACTCCTTATCTCGATTTCAAAAGCCGATATACCAACCTGATCCTTACTTCTTATTTTAATAAAAAGTACAGTGCCAAACATACCAATAAAACGGGCTTTACGGTGACCAATATGAGATACGATATGGATTTGCAATTGTCTCCTTTCGATACCGAACCGTTGGAAACCGTTTCTAAAGGAGACGGGAATACCAACCTGATGTCTGCCTATACAAGTTCTTTATTTGATTTCAATGATAAGTTATCGGCTACCTTAGGTATAAACGGACAATTATTGACACTGAATAATAATTGGACCATAGAGCCGCGTGCTGCCATTAAGTGGCAGGCTTCTTCCAAAAGTTCTTTTGGTTTCGCCTACGGATTGCATAGCCGGATGGAAAGAACGGATGTGTATTATGTAAAGGTAAAGGAGTCGGGAGATAAATTAGTAAATAAAGACTTGGATTTTACCAAGACACATCATTTATCTTTCTCTTATGATTACAAAATAGCCGATGATATGAATTTGAGAATAGAACCTTATTTTCAATATTTATATGATGTGCCCGTGATGGCCGACAGTTCTTATTCCATCTTAAATCGCAAGACATTCTATGTGGAGGATGCTTTGGTAAATAAAGGTAAAGGACATAATTACGGAGTAGATGTTACTTTTGAAAAGTATATGACAAGAGGAATGTATTATATGGTAACGGGATCTTTATTTAATTCCCGGTATTGCGGCGGTGACGGAGTGTGGCATAATACCCGGTTTAACCGGAATTATATTATCAACGGACTGATCGGAAAAGAATGGATGATGGGACGGAATAAACAAAATGTATTGAGCGTCAACCTGAAATTGACCTTGCAAGGAGGCGACCGGTATTCTCCCGTAGATGAAGCTGCGACATTGGCTCATCCGGACAAAGAAACTCAATACGATGAGACAAGGGCTTATTCGAAACAATTATCACCCATGTTTTTGGCAAATTACAGTTTCAGTTACCGGATGAATCGAAGTAAAGTCTCCCATGAGTTTGCTCTTAAAGGAGGAAATGCAACCGGATATAAAGAATATTTCGGACATGAGTACAATCTCAAAACGGGAGTCATTGAACCCAGGCGACTTAAGAATTCTATATTCAATATTCTGTACCGGCTTGATTTTTAATGTATCTTTGAAAAGAAATGATCAATAAGGTAAGTCATAGTGTCTATTCTTTTTTGATTGAGCCCCGTTATCGGATAGGAAGGCATTTGCTTCTTCTGATTGTCGGGGCAATCACCACTTTCAATTTAATGTTCCTGACTTATCATGATGTCGAGCCTGTATTGGGAAATCGTATCTATCCGATTTGTTTTTATGCATTCGTAATCTTTACAGCGGCTATTTATTTCAATTACTGTTTTCTGGTGCCCGAGTTGCTTTTAAAAGGCCGCTATCTCAAGTATTCCGTTTTATTGTCTGTGGTTATCTTTTTGATGTTGATAATCGCTTTAGTAAGTGAATATTGGATTCGTAATCTATTGGGATTGCCTCACCGTATTTCATCATATTTTAATCCGCTGATCTTATTAGACAGTTTTGCTTCTTTGATTATGATTATTGTCTGTTTTTTGGGAATATCGTTTCTCGTATTATTGCGTCACCGGATAAGTCGGAACGAACATGTCAGTCGCATGGAATACGAACATCTTCAATCGGAAATCAATCAATTGAAAGGGCGCATCACTCCCGGATTTTTATCCAAGACTTTAATAACAGCATCCGGATCGGTAAAAACAAATCCTTCACAAGCAAGCGAAATGCTAATGCAGTTGGGAAAATTATTAAGATATCAGTTATATGATTGCAATAGGGAGAAAGTGTTATTAAAATCGGAAATATCCTTTCTGGAGGGATTCCTGCGATTGGAACAATTAAACAGAGACCGGTTTCGATACGAGATTCGGGAAAAAGGAATGTTGGTCAATATAATGATTTCTCCTTTGCTGATTATTACATTGGTTCAATATATGATTAAAGATACCGAATCAATACAATTAACCATTGGTTTGGAAGGAGAAACACTTCTTTTTCAATGTGAATCGGATAATGAGAAAGGGGTAGAAGATGAAGAAGCGAACGAGATAAAAAAACGGTTGAATTTATTATATCCCGATAAACATACTTTGTCGGTAGCAGCCGGAAAGGTAACACTTATACTGATTATAGAGGAATGAAAAACGGAGAAGATTATAAAGCTGCCTTACCTCCATTTTTGTTTGATTCTAAATACAGAATACACAGGCATCTTTTGTTGCAAGCCTTTATCATAATAATTGTGATCGGAAACTTTTTTGATGCTCCCGATAGGGTGAACTTAACGTTGGACCGTTTTTACAGTGCAATCGGTTATTTTTTATTTCTGAATATGCTTGTTTATTTCAATGCGTATGTATTATTCCCCCGATTCTTAGCCAAGAATAAACCGGTATCTTATCTTGTTTCTCTCGTTATTTTTTCCTTTATAGCCTTGTTTCTGATGATTATAATACAATTTTATTTTTATGATATAGCAGTTATTCATCAAGAACCGTCCGGACCGGCTATTTTCTTGAGTATGGCTTCTTCTCTGCTGGGAATAGCTCTTTTTCAGGGGGGAGTAGCGACCTTTTTATTATTTAAGCAATGGGTAGCGGGCAGTCAACGTATGAATGATCTCCGGATAGCTACCTCCCGATCCGAATTGGATTTTCTGAAGAGCCAAATAAATCCTCATTTCCTTTTTAATATGATTAATAATGCCAACATATTGGTAGAGGAAGATCCGGAAACAGCTTCTTATATATTGATTAAGTTGGATGATTTGCTCCGTTATCAACTAAATGACAGTCTCCGTGATAAAGTCCGGTTGCAAGCGGATATTGATTTCTTAACTAATTTTTTACGGTTGGAAAAAATAAGGAGAGATAAATTTGACTTTGAAATCGACATCAAAGGAGAGATCGGAGAGGTTCAAGTAGCTCCCCTCTTATTTATTCCTTTTGTGGAAAATGCCGTAAAACATAATGCTTCGGGCGATGAAAATTCCTTTGTCTGTATTTCATTTGCCTTACATCAAAATAACCTGTCTTTTAGTTGTCGGAATTCGGTGGGCTCCCGGTCGGTAAAAAGGGAATCGGGAGGATTGGGATTGGTAAATATCAAAAGACGGTTGGATTTGCTCTTTGAGGACAATTATTCATTGAACCGGATACAAACCGATACGGTTTACACTATAGAGTTAGAATTAAAGTTATGAAAAGAGGCTGTCTGAAAATGCCAATGTTTCTTGGTATAAGTTGCGGATTGTAAGTCTTGGTTTGGAGAAAGGAGAAAGGAGAAAGGAGGAAGGAGGAAGGCGCGAAGGGGAGAAAGGGAGAAAGAGGGTGTGTCAAAAGGCCGGGTATTTCCCGTATAGGTTACGAATTGTAATCGATTGCCCCGAAGGGGTAAAATGTGCATAACCCCGGGTGAGCGAAGCGTAACCCGGGGGAAAGCTGCGGATGAGG